>NZ_JBNNUW010000012.1:0-127507 GCF_050280125.1 Lysinibacillus sp. NPDC093692 | reverse complement strand
GTCACACCCGTTCCCATACCGAACACGGAAGTTAAGCTCTTTAGCGCCGATGGTAGTTGGGGGCTTCCCCCTGTGAGAGTAGGACGTCGCTAGGCTATATAATAAAATTATTCCGAAGTAGCTCAGTTGGTAGTAGCACCTGACTGTTAATCAGGTTGTCGCAGGTTCGAGTCCTGCCTTCGGAGCCATTCTTGGAGAGTTGTCCGAGTGGCCGAAGGAGCACGATTGGAAATCGTGTAGGCGGTTAACACTGTCTCAAGGGTTCAAATCCCTTACTCTCCGCCAGCACTTTAAGGATTTTTCATTCCAAACGATGGCCCCTTGGTCAAGTGGTTAAGACACCGCCCTTTCACGGCGGTAACACGGGTTCGAATCCCGTAGGGGTCACCATTTAATACCCAGATGGAGGATTAGCTCAGCTGGGAGAGCATCTGCCTTACAAGCAGAGGGTCGGCGGTTCGAGCCCGTCATCCTCCACCATTATTTAAATAAATCACCTTATTATCGCGGGGTGGAGCAGTGGTAGCTCGTCGGGCTCATAACCCGAAGGTCGTTGGTTCAAATCCGGCCCCCGCAACCAAAATGGTCCCGTGGTGTAGCGGTTAACATGCCTGCCTGTCACGCAGGAGATCGCCGGTTCGATCCCGGTCGGGACCGCCATTTTTTTAAAAATATGGGTCAGTAGCTCAGTTGGTAGAGCATTAGATTGAAGCTCTAAGTGTCGGCGGTTCGATTCCGTCCTGACCCACCATATTTTTTTGCCGGTGTAGCTCAGTTGGTAGAGCAACTGACTTGTAATCAGTAGGTCGTGGGTTCGACTCCTATCGCCGGCACCATGTATTCCCGGAGGGGTAGCGAAGTGGCTAAACGCGGCGGACTGTAAATCCGCTCCTTAGGGTTCGGCGGTTCGAATCCGTCCCCCTCCACCAGTTTTTTTATAGGGGCATAGTTTAACGGTAGAATAGAGGTCTCCAAAACCTTTGATGTGGGTTCGATTCCTACTGCCCCTGCCAATTAATTAATTTCATGGCGGTTGTGGCGAAGTGGTTAACGCACCTGATTGTGGTTCAGGCATTCGTGGGTTCGATTCCCATCAGTCGCCCCATTTAATTTAAAATAATAAAATATAATAATATGGCGGTTGTGGCGAAGTGGTTAACGCACCTGATTGTGGTTCAGGCATTCGTGGGTTCGATTCCCATCAGTCGCCCCATTTATATATTTAACTTTTGGGATATAGCCAAGCGGTAAGGCAACGGATTTTGATTCCGTCACGCCCTGGTTCGAATCCAGGTATCCCAGCCATTTATTGCGGAAGTAGTTCAGTGGTAGAACACCACCTTGCCAAGGTGGGGGTCGCGAGTTCGAACCTCGTCTTCCGCTCCAATTATTAAGGCGGCATAGCCAAGTGGTAAGGCACAGGTCTGCAACACCTTTATCACCGGTTCAAATCCGGTTGCCGCCTCCATAATTTATTACTCAATCGGTTTATCCGATTTTTTTTATCTCCATTGTGCCGGTGTGGCGGAATTGGCAGACGCGCACGACTCAAAATCGTGTTCCTTTGGAGTGTCGGTTCGACCCCGACCACCGGTATCATCACGTACATATACGTTACGTTTAGTAAGATTAGAAAGCTCACAAACCTTGATAGAACAGGGTTTGTGAGCTTTTTAAATTTCTTGGGTTACGATAGGAAACGATAAGAATTGAAATCTTTTTACACACATTTTACACACAGGCAGGTTCATTTTACACAAGCTGCAATCTGGGAAAACGGGATTGATTAAGGGAAGCAAAAAAAAAAGAACGGAGATCCATCTGAATCCCCGCAAATCAAATTTTCTGTGAAAAGTGTGAAGTTAAAATGTCCCCTGAGGGCTATTGTTTGCCTGTTACCACATTTGAAATGGAGACGGACAAGTGCGGGTGCTTTCCCCTCATTTTTTTAAATTAGGAATAGTATACTTTTTCTACTTTATATAATGTATGCTCGATAGTCGAGCAGAGAACGGCATCCACTTTGTAAAATTTAACTCGAAAGTATAAACTTTTCAAAAAGTTCTTTATATTATTTTTTTGCTTAAAGGCAGGGAGAAATTCTGAATTTTTCTCCACATCACCAAAACTTTGAATCCATTGCTCTACATAAGTCTGACTAAGTATTTTTCTATTTAAAACACTAATTATGGATTTTACCATTCTCTCATCTTCCCCATCGGAGTAAACTCGATCTGTTATGGTCATCTTTTCGTAAACCAAATCGAGGATAGTTAAGAGGTCATTTTTATCCAGTTCGGAACATTGAGCCAAATCTTCTAAAGCATCTGCTGCATGGGCTATAGCATGAGCCCAGCCTTTTTCTTCGTCATACCCACGGTAATCTCGCTCTTCTTTTACATTGTAAAATACTTTCTCTTTTATCTGATGAATTTGCTCTCTAGAGAGAAATGGTGATTCTCTATGCCTCATGAAGAGGAGCGGTATGACTAGCATGGAGAAAGATCGAGTGAAGACAGAGTCTGTATTTGTTTCACCAAGCTTAAAAAGTAAATGGTTTTTATCCAAAATAACCGGTAGAAGTTGTTCTAGTTCGTTTGCTGTTAGAGAATTATCAGGAATCCAATGTGATAAGGTTGTATAAATTAGCTCATCACGTAGTTGGGGATCCAAAGAACCGATGTTATTTATCATTTCTAGTATCAATTGGAATGTATCGGGGGGGGCTTGGTACCCATTTTCTTTTATTAATATCAACTTTTCTTTTAAATTCATTTTACACGCTCCTACTAGAAATTTTCTGAACTAACTTTTTCAAGGGTTTCTACTGACTATACGGCTTCTTTCGTACCCTTCTTCCCTTACTATAAGGTACAGATAGGATCAGAGACAATCCGCAATAGCAGAAAGGAATAAATTATTTCCAAGCGGTTTATTTCCTGATAAAATCCATAAAATTCCACCTCCTTCGATTGTATTTTATACGAAAACTTGCTATCTAAAAAACTTCCCCACCCGATTTTAGGATAAGAACCCATATAATGAGCTTAAAAAAGGGATTGATTTAACAACGGAACCATTAAGAATCCGTCTGGTAAATGGCGCCAACCATGAAAAAATCATTATGATATTAACCTATCACCATATTTTATGGGATGGATGTAGTAGTGGAATCCTTATAGATAGCTTTACTAGATTATGTAATGAAATCGAAGCTTCAAAAATAAAAGTAACACCTTGGCGAGAGTATATTAAATTAGTTAGAAATCGAGACATAGATGGAGAAAAAAATACTGGGCTAATTATCTTGATGGCGTTGAGCGAAATGAAATCTCTCCCCAGTCTACTCACAATAAACATATAGACAATAAAAGCCATAGAGAAACATTTTATATCGAAGATAATGATTATAAAATTCTTAAAAACGCTTGTATACAAAATAAGCATACTTTAGCAGGATGGATTCATAGTGGGTTGTTACCGAAAGAAGGAGTATTCAAAGATAGTATAGAAATAAAAAGCAAAACACAAAGAGGAGAAAGTTTGGCAGAATGTCTCAGCAAGAATTAGCAGAGAGCAACATGTACTTGGATTATGATTAGTCCCAATGCAGAGTATACATGTGGAGAAATCTGGACAAAGCGAAATTGTCGATAAAGCATTTGTAAAATATTGTATAGACCTCCTTGCTAAAAAATAAGAAAAGATTGTTTGAATATAAATAAAAAGGCTAGGTTCTACTATGGTAGCACCTAGCCAATTACTTAAACCCACAGCACCAATGTGTTGCTACATACACTCTACGCATGTTGAGTGTAGACACAAGAGAAAACATTTATATTTTTCATCTGAAAAACCCAGCAAATCATTTTACACAATTTTTACACATTATAACCAGATAACCTTGATATATAAGGCTTTCGGAACCATTCCCTGTCCCGACCACCGTTATCATAGAATGAAAGACTTCAACGATTATGTTGGAGTCTTTTTTGTATTCAAAAATAATAAGGCCTACTCTGCTAAAAGTAAAGTGGGTTATATAAATGGAAGACATGTTTTATTTTTATCTAGAGAGTCTTTCATATATACATTAGAACCTTATCATTTTAGCGTAGTAGTATGGTTAAATTATTGTAGGAAAAGACATAATGCCTGATAAGTAGCATTTATGATGAATAGAGAGGGTATAATTATGAACAGACACTTTTTTATTGCAGTTCCACTTCCTTCAGACATTAAAGCAGCTCTTCATGTGAGATGTGAAAAAATGAAAACTGACTTTCATTTTAAACGCTGGGTTCATCAGGAAGATTATCACATCACTTTGGCTTTTTTAGGTCATGCGGATGAAGAGCAATTACAAGCTATAATGAATGAAGTGAGGGGAAATCTTCTGAATGTTTTTCTATTCGAATTAAAAATTCAGGGGTTCAATACTTTTGGGAGAAAAGAGTATCCAAGAATTTTATGGGTCGATTTGCTTGAATCGCAGCAATTAAATGTTGTGCAAGAAATAGTATACCGAGATTGTATTAAGGCTGGATTTGAATTAGATAAGAAGCCCTTTGTCCCCCATATAACTGTTGCAAGAAAGTGGGATGAAGCATGCGGGAAAATTCCGTCAGAGGCATTGATGGAAGATAATTTTCAGCTTCCTAAATTTCTAGTAGAAGAAGTGGTTTTGTACGAATCAAAAATAGAGGAAACCCCGAAATATTATAAAAAAGCTGTCATTCGTTTAGATGGCCAATAGGTCTGTCAAAAGCCTACTACATTACAATAAGCTCGTAAACCTTAAAAAGGGTTTATGAGCTTTTTTGCTGAAACTATTTCATTTTTAATAATTAGTTCATCTTCCGTTCATTTAAGGATTTTATGCTAAGGATGTAAAAAGGAATGGAGGAGTTAACAATGAATCTTGCGTGGAAAGAAATTAAGAAGAATAAAGTAAGATTTTTAATATTAGGTTCAATTGTTTTTTTAGTTAGTTTATTAACATTTATTATTTCTGGTTTGGCGAACGGATTGTCTCAAGATAATGCCGCTCTAATTAAGGATTTACCACAAGGTCAATTTTATATGAATGAGGATGCAGATCAAACTTATAATCTGTCAAAAATAGATAGCGGTACACAAAACGAAATATTGAGCAAAGAAAAAAATGCAGTAGCTTTTTCATTACAAATGGGCTTTTTAAATGATCAGGACGATAAGCAGCAAAGCGTTGCCTTTGTTACATCGACCGATTCAGCGTTATTTGAAAATGTGGAACATGAGGAAGTCATATTAGACAGCTCAATGAAAGATAAAGGAATTAAAGTAGGAGATACATTAACGAATAATCAATTTGATGGCAAGTTTGTAGTAAAGGGATTTGTCGACCAAAAGAAATATAGTCATGCACCTGTTGCCTACATTAATAAAGAGGATTATAAAGAAATTTACCGTGTGGATGAAATGCAGATGATTTTCGTACCAGACGGAGATTCTTCAAAAGAATTTGCTGGATTAGAATCATTTTCAAATAAAGAATTTCTTAACACAATCCCAAGCTATAACGCAGAACAAATGTCTTTAAATATGATTGTTTGGTTTCTAGTAGTCATTAGTGGGATGCTATTCGCCATCTTCTTCTATATGATGAATGTCCAAAAAATCGGCTTATACGGAATTTTAAAGGCGATTGGTTTGAAAACAAGTAAGTTATTCAAAATGATATGGACACAGATGGCCATCATTACAGTTTTTTCACTTGTTTTATCTGTAACCTTTAGCCAGGCCTTTAATCTGATAGCGCCAAAAGGAATGCCATTCACTTTAACGATCGCGACAACAACGCAATTATCGATTGTATTCCTAATTATTGGATTTGTAGGCGCTACAATTTCAGCAATCCAAATTAAAAAAATTGAACCATTACAAGCGATACAGCAAGGAGAGGCTTAATATGACTTTATTTAAAATCGATGAAGTTAGAAAAACGTTTACGAATGGCGAGGTAGAGGAGGAAATACTGAAAGGGATAGATCTTTCATTAAAAGAAGGAGAAATAACTGCATTGGTAGGTGCATCTGGCTCCGGTAAAAGTACGCTTTTGACAATTGCCGCAGGACTTCAGCCTGCAACAGATGGATATGTTATATTTGAAGGAAAAAACCTGTCTATTATGAACGCTGAGGAGGTTCGAAAAGTACGAGCAAGTGAATTTGGGTTTGTCTTTCAATTTGCACACCTCGTACCTTTTCTTACTGTTGAAGAACAGCTGCTATTAATGCTAGATGTTTCTGAATCGAAATTAAAGAAGCAGGAACAAAAAAATGAAATCGATCGATTACTAAAATTAGTAGGGATGGATCATCGGAAAAATTCTTATCCTTCTTCATTGTCGGGAGGGGAGAAGCAACGTGTAGCGATTGCCCGGGCGATCATTCATAAACCGAAAGTTCTATTCGCGGATGAACCAACTGCTAGTTTAGATTCACAACGATCAAAAGAGGTTATGTTATTAATTAAGGATTTAACTAAAACGTTAAACATTACAACTTTAATGGTGACCCATGATGAAGAGATGCTTGCTTATACGGATCGTATTATAAAAATGAGCGATGGTGTCATTTTGCAAGATGTTATTTAGATCGAGTAGTAGAAAGCCACAACCACAGCTTTTTGATGGTTGTGGTATTTTTTTTGAATCAATGGATGATTTCAGTCTAGGCGCAAATTACGAAATATTTTTAAAAGCCTAGTGTTAAGTTACCAAATCGATAAACGAAGGCAGCATATTGTAGAAGGAAAGGAGGAGGTGATTTGAAATGATGTTTGTTATTGCCTTAATAATTGTATTAGTAGGGTTAATAGCGGGATTCCAATTAAGCGAAGGACGGTCAGAAAAAGGGAGATATATCATTTGGGGTATCATTATAATGATTGCGTTTGCACCATTTTTATCATATTTAATTGGCGTATTGTATGGGGTATTGGTTAGAAATGGTTGGGCAGCATCGATTATGATGGTTTTATTTCCTATAATTTTTATCATAGGTCTTATTAATTTACTCTTAGGTATTTATAAGAAAAATGAAGAAGAGCATAATAAATAGCTACTTGTCTCTTAAAAGGGGTTAATTCGTTCAGTGTTTTTGTTATCTAAATTATAAAGGTAAAAAGCCGCGAGACTCCTAGAATTGTTTTTACGATGTAGTGTAAATGAAAATATAGCGAAGGAGACATATGCCTTCGTGTTCAAAATTCTATTTTTTGTACTGATGTGGCTCGTGCCTTGCCGTCAGAAAAGCATAGCGGTTTTTTACCATCTGGAAAAAAGCTTTTACGTTAAATACTTATGTCAATCGAGCTTTTCGGCTTACTTTACAGACCATTCTCATTAATGCCCTGTGTAACGAAGGGAAGATCGTAAAGACAACATCCATTGTTTTCCGCATTGGCATAGGACAAATAATAGGCTTATTTTTGTGCACGCCTGCAATAGCAATTTTTGCTAGTTGCTGTGGAGATATCATTTTTTGTTTTTTCATTTGTTTGGACATCGTCGATTTATCGATATTAATAGCTGTTGCTTTATCAAAAATAGGCGTATCAACGAAAGTCGGACAGAGGGTGCTTACCTTGATGCCAAATTCCTCAGCTTCATAGTGTAGTGATGTTGTTAAGCCCACAACTGCGTGCTTCGTAGTTGAGTATGCAGCTGATATAGGAGATGGTCCCAACCCTGCAGCTGATGATGTATTGATGATATGTCCAAAACCCTGGTCCTTCATGATTTGATACCCAACTTGTGTACCATAAACAATGCCCCATAAATTAATATCCACAATGTCTTTCCAATCGTCAATTGTCATATCATAAATTTCACCATACATAGCTATACCAGCATTATTGAACAAATAATCTAATCGTTGAAATTCCTCATATACATTTGTAATGACATGTTCAACATTTTCGAAATCGATTACGTTTAATTCAACAAATCGAGCATTTGAAGTATCTTTATTTAGTTCTGCCTCTAGCAGACGTCCATCATGTTCGTTAATATCTGCAATAATGACAAATACATGTCGACCTACTAACTCTTTACAGATAGCCTTCCCTATACCTGATACACCGCCTGTAACAATCGCAACCTTTCTCATAATCATCACCTCTCGTATGATTTCCTTAATGGACAGGGTCTTCCTGCAATTGAAGTCGTTTGATGACAGCTGAGTATTCTTCGACGACAAGCTCTGCTCCTTTACTATTTAAATGAATGCCATCCAAAGTTAAATGTAGTCCTCTCTTTTTGGATAATCGATCAATCCGCAAAGGGTCTTTATACAACAGTACATCTTTTATCACTCGCATAACATTGGTGTTCACATATTCCGAACTTGTAACATGTTTTAATTGATGTTCAAAAACCTCTTGCATATTTAAAAAGCTAACATTTTCATATTTAGAAGAAATGGAATGAATAATGGAGGAGAGCTCTTTTAATTCCATATTGGGAGTACTTTTTATTTCCTCTCCTATTAAAGCTGGTGTTACTAAAACTACATGTTTAGATGGGGCTAAAATCATTTCTAATACATTTGCATAGTAAACTTTAAAATCTTGATGATCTTTTGAAACCGGTTGTGCCTGCACTTTCAAAAGTTTAGTGTAGACATCATTGACACCAATCCAAAGAAAGCTAAGGTCATAAAAAGTAGCTAGCTTCGATTTCTCTAAGCGAGTGTGTAAGCTTTTCACTGTCTCACCTGGTTTACCGAGATTATCAAATTCTATATGTTGATGTTTAGCTCTTAATCTTTTAAAAAATGAAACCCCTGGTCGACCTTCTGTTAAGCTGTCTCCGATACATGCAATTTTCATTTATATCCCACCTTTTTTAATTCTCTTAAAAAAATGGTAACTGCCTGATTAAAGAGTGATTCTAGTGCTTTAAGCTCCTGCGTATTTGTCAGTTGACATAAGCCTCCTAGCCATGTGCCTAGTAGAACTGTCCACTCATCAATATTGCCATTAACAAATTCTCCTCGATCCATGCCTTCTTGAAGGATCGCACGATAAGCACCCATCGGTATAACCGCTAAATTGTATAACTGTTCCACTGATTCAGGGCTCGATTTTGGATTGGAAGCTAGTTCTTGCCCGGATCTTAATAAAGGTGTTTGGTAATGATAGAGAACATGCATGGCCATGCCATATAGTTTCTCTACTGCCGTAAAGTAGATACAATCTTTTTGAAGCCATTTGTTGTGCCAATCTTGCATTGTTTGTTGTGCTAGAAGTACAAAAAGTTTTTCTTTGTTTTCAAAATGGTAATAAATATGTCCCTTGCTGTAGCCTGAAGCGGTTGAAATATCTCCGACTGATGTTTGATTATAGCCCTTTTGAGAAAACAAACTAACCGCATGTTCCATAATTTCAACTTTTGCTTTCTCGCTATCATAACGTCTTTTATTCAATGATTTAACCCCTTTATAAGATTTGAACGGTCGTTCTAATTGTATTATACAATATTTTACTATTAGAAGAACGGTTAAATACCTAAAGCATCAAGTTTTAATAATTGCTACGAACAGAGCCCGCTATAAAAGTTTCTTACCTTTTATGCTAATACATAATTTGGTTGGAAGAAATATTAACCAAACTGTTGAACTATGAATTATGCTTTAAAAATCAGGAGGGGAATAATATGGGGAGAGTAGTTGGGTTTGAATTAAATAGTCAGGAGCCAGAAAAAGCTGCCGCGTTTTATGCCAAGGTTTTTGGTTGGGAAGTAGCTGCACCTAATTGGGAATATAGGGGCGTAACAACTGGAGATGATAATAAATCAGGGATTAACGGCGGTATTGCAAAGGGACCACATGACTATCCTTTTGGAACACGTATTCAAATTGAAGTTGATTCTATCGATGAAGCTATTTCGAAGGCACGCAAAATGGTGCCGCTATTGTACGAGATAAAATGGAATTTGATGAATTTTACCTTGCCTATCTGTTAGACCCAACTGGACTAGGCTTTGGCATGATTCAAAACAAATAATCTGACTGATTAACAAGTCCTTGCAGTGGATTTTTGGGGCTTGTTTGTTAATAAATAAGATTGGAAATAATATCTAAAAAAGTATAGTATGAATAGTAGAGAAAGAGAGGGAAAGACATGAAAAAGATGTTAAAAATAGTATGTGCACTATTATTAGCTGTTTGGTTAATACCGATTGAAAGTGTACATGCAGCGAGCTTCAAAGATGTGTCCAAGGATAATATATTGATAACGGAAATTGATTACTTAGTGGAAAAAGGAATTATTAATGGCTATCCTAATAACCTATTTAAACCAGATACATATGTAACGAGAGCGCAAGTAGCTGTCATGTTAACACGTGCTTTAGGATTGCAAACGACGAATGTCAAAGATCCAAAGTATCAGGATGTACCTTCTACACATCCCTATTATAAAGAAATTGCGGCAATGCAAAATGCTGGGATTTTCGATGCGGCACAGAAATTTAATCCGAATGCAACTCTTTCAAGAGGGGATATGGCGATTGTGCTGCAAAGAGCATTTAAAATAAAGGGATCTGAGACAAGCTATTTTACAGATGTTTCAGAGAAGGCAAGGGGCTATAAGGAAATATCGATAATTTATAGTAATAATATAACAAGAGGATATGATGATGGTTCATTTAAGCCAAATGTACCTTTAACGCGAGCTCATTTTTCAGCATTTTTAGCTCGTGCATTAACGTTATCGAATCCGAATCTATTAAAAGATACGGCGTATGACTATACGTATGCGCATTATTCGTTGGAAGACAAAAAACAGTATACATTAAAATATCAGTATAGTCATCATGAGGGTAATGATGTTTGGGCCGTAACAGATTTGAATTCTAATAAGATATTTAATGATGAGCTTTTATTTAGTGGCGAGTTTTATGGTCAAGCAAATGGCAGAAGTTCACATATGCATTACGATTTTGCTTTCAGTTTACCACTTAGAATTGGTGTGATTGCACATGAAAATGATGACGGGGTAATTTCAGGAATCCGAATTACTGTTAAAGCAACAGATGGCACTGTCCAAGCAGGTGGTGTCAATTATAATAATGTAATTGTTCTAGAAGAAAAGTCCATATACAGTGATGGAGTTTCAACATATTACTTTGTCGAAGGTATCGGTTTAGTTAAAGAGCTTTACAATGATGTTGTTGTTTATGAGTTACTCGATCGTACAGCCAATTAAATGTTAGCTACATGAAAAGCAAGTCTCCTATGAATGAGGAGGCTTGCTTTTTGTCATGAAGCATCTAATCTAATGTAATATGAAAAAAACGATGAAGTGCTTGTCGCCAATCCTTTTCGTTATGAGTTGAATAGGCCGTTAGGGATTGTCCCTCGTAGATTCGGAATTCATTGTTAAGCATTGTATGACGTCCGCGAGGGGTACGAATCATAGCAATTTTATTTTTTTGTTTAGAAAGTCTTGGCGCAAACTTTGCATCGTTAGCGTCATCGAAAAAACTATATAGTAAACGCCAACCCTGTTTTGTTTGTTCGTATAGCATCCAGCCGTTCACTTCATCTCGTTCAATTTTATAAAGTTCATTACCTTCACGGTGTTGATGCCCAGCTATTAGTGGCACTGGCTTACAAGGGGCTACTGCACCTACCCCAACATCTGAAATATATGAATGCCCAGCAAAGTGGACAAGCAATAGCTGGTGCATAGGTACATCCTCAACAGGAGTATCATCTTCAACGTTGCGCCAAAACTGAGCATAGCGATTGGTTACAGAAAAGCCAAGCTCGCGAAGAAGCCAACTAAATAAAATATTTAGTTCAAAGCAATTTCCACCACGATGTTGAATAATAATTTTTTGAAAAAGGTCAGGGATAGCGAAGGAGATGCCATATTTCAAGGCAACATCTAGGTTCTCATAAGGAATTATATGTAGATGTCTTGTTTGGAGCTGACCAAGTAGCTTAATGGAAGGCTCTAAAGATCCTTGAAATTGAATAAGCTTCAAATATTGCTGTATTTGTGAATTCATAATATCGCCTCACTCCTTATTAAATAACATAACCGAAATAGCTAAAGAATACACGTGATTATTAGTAAGAAAATAATAGAAAAATAGGTAAATAACTTGTAAAATTAAAATATTAGCTACTATAAGAATAATATTCACTATTAGTCTAGTTAATAATAATGATTGTAAGGTAGGTATACGAATGACAAGCGAAATTAAATGCGAAATGAAATGGATAGAAGTAAATTCATACGATGAAATGAGCGAAGTAGCAGCGGATATTTTCACTAAACAATTACAAACAAAGCCAGCAAGTATTTTAGGATTAGCAACTGGTGGTTCTCCAGTAGGGATGTATAAGGAATTAGTGAGACGCCAACAAGCTGGAAATATTTCTTTTAACGACGTGATCACTTTTAACCTAGACGAATATGTAGGTCTCGACCAATCAAGTCCCGCAAGTTATTGGACATTTATGCATGAGAACTTATTCAATCATGTAGATATTAAGGAAGAAAATATACATTTACCAAATGGCAAGGCAGAAAATTTAGATGCGGAGTGTGTCGCTTATGATGCTCGAATCAAGGAAGCGGGATGCATTGACATTCAGCTATTAGGCATCGGCGTTAACGGACATATTGGCTTTAACGAACCGGGCACATCTTTCGAATCACTGACTAATATCGTAGAGTTAACAGAATCTACACGCACAGAAAATGCCATCTATTTTGAAGACTCTAAGGATGTACCGACGCATGCTATTACAATGGGTATTCAATCTATTATGAATGCCAAGGAAATCGTCCTAATTGCATTTGGTGAGAAAAAACTAGAGGCTATGGAAAAATTAAAAAGTGGAATCATCACTGAAGATTTCCCAGCAAGCCAATTATTAAACCATCCGAATGTAACGGTTATTTACGGCGGAACAAAATAGAAATTAAGCGTTAAGCGTAGACTTTATTTTATTTGAAGTCTGCGCTTATTTTTTTGAATTCGAAGGGACGGGGATAGGAATCAGAGCGACGGATAGAATTGACAAAGTGACGAAAGAAAGGCGAGAGCGACGGAAAGAAGAGCCGAAGTGACGGAAAGAAGAGCCGAAGTGACGGAAAGAAATCAGAGTGGCGGATAGAATGGGCAAAGCGACGGATAGAAAGGCGGGAGCGACGGAAAGAAAGGCGAGAGTGACGGAAAGAAGAGCCGAAGTGACGGATAGAAATTAAAGCGACGGATAGAATTGGCAAAGCGACGGAAAGAAGAGCCGAAGTGACGGATAGAAATCAGAGCGACGGATAGAATTGGCAAAGCGACGGAAAGAAGAGCCGAAGTGACGGATAGAAGTCAGAGCGACGGATAGAATTGGCGAAGCGACGGAAAGAAAGGCGAGAGCGACGGAAAGAAGAGCCGAAGTGACGGATAGAAATCAGAGCGACGGATAGAATGGGCAAAGCGACGGATAGAAAGGCGAAAGCGACGGAAAGAAGAGCCGAAGTGACGGATAGAAGTCAGAGCGACGGATAGAATTGGCGAAGCGACGGAAAGAAAGGCGAGAGTGACGGAAAGAAGGGCCGAAGTGACGGAAAGAAATTAGAGCGACGGATAGAATTGGCAAAGCGACGGAAAGAAAGGCGAAAGCGACGGATAGAACAATCAAAGTCGTGGATAGAACAGCCAGAGTCGTGGATAGAACAATCAAAGTCGTGGATAGAACAATCAAAATCGTGGATAGAACAGCCAAAATCATGGATAGCCCCGCCAAAGTCGTTGTATTCACCCGGACATTTAGATGTTATAGGCATTAGCTTCGCCATTAATCAATGCTACAATATTATCTATATGCTAGAATGAGAAAAACAATAGGAGGGGTTAGGGTGAAAAGCACCGTACCACATTTAGAAAAGGGCGATACAGTTGGTCTTGTGGCTTTATCAAGTCAAGTAAAGCCCGAAAAGCTAGGAGATGCAATAGCCTTTCTTGAAGAGTTAGGTCTTAACTATGTAATTGGGGATACGATTCAGGCAAAGCATGATTATCTTGCAGGTAATGATGAGGAGCGTCTGGCTGACTTTCATGAGATGGTGAGAAATCCAGAGGTGAAGGCAATTTTTTGTGTTAAGGGGGGCTATGGCTCTGCACGAATTGCGGAAAAGATTGACTACGGACTACTAGAGGAAAATCCGAAAATCTTCTGGGGCTTCTCTGATCTTACATATTTACATTGTGCGATTAATGAATATGCTAATTTAGTGACGTTTCATGGACCGCTCCTTATGTCAGTAGATAGAATAGATGATTTATCAAAGAAAATGTTTTTACAGTTATTTTCACCGATGGAGTTACAGTATACGGAGGATATTGCGCCGTTAACAACGATTGCACCTGGTGTTGCTCGTGGCCAGATTATTGGTGGCAATTTACGTCGTCTTGTTAACACATTAGGTACTAAATTTGAAGTGCGCACGGAAGGTCGCATTTTATTGATCGAGGAGCTTGGAGAAACTATTCCAAGAATCGATGAGATGTTGCAGCAATTAAAACAGGCGAGAAAGCTTGAACAGTTAGCAGGTGTTATGATAGGTTCCTTCACGCAAACGGAAGCGGATGAAGCGGCACTAATGACTTTAATGAAGGACTATTTTGCGGATTTGGACGTTCCGGTTGTAGCAGGCTTTAAAATTGGTCATGATTCAACGAATATTGCTATTCCATTAGGGGTAGATGCTATTTTAGATGCACAGGAAAAGGTACTGAAAATTTTGCCTGGTGTGCATTAAAAGAACGCTCAGCATTTTATAGTGTGCTGAGCGTTTTTATTGTGAGTTTATTTTATTAATAAGGCTCTGCGTCATGACCTTTATCTACAGCCTTTTTAGGCGCTTTATCACCATCAATATTGCCAAGTGGCTTTGATGAAGAAGAATCATTCTGAGCTTTTTGCAACCCTTCTTTTAACAAGCGACCATACTCCTCGTCGGCTTCCTCCGCTAATGCGATCATCGCCTCTTGAATGGCACTATTGCAGACTGCTAAATCACGAATTAAGTTTTCAAGCAATTCGTCTCGCTCCCATTGCTCAAAATTGCGATACGTTTCTCCAGCTTGCTTTGTATTACTTTGACGATCAATAGATTCCCTAACGAGATTACCTTCCACATGTGGTGTATGTTCCTTAGCAGTTTGGGTAGCTTCCTTTAAACCATTTAACATTGAAGGCTCATAGTTAATATGAGGATTTTGCCCTGGAGCTAAATCACGCTTATACATCATTTGACCACCATTTTGATTGGTTGCTACTCGTTTTTTAGGAGCATTGATAGGAAGTTGTAAATAGTTTGCACCTACGCGATGACGCTGTGTATCAGAATAAGAGAAGGTACGACCTTGTAACATTTTATCATCTGAGAAATCCAATCCGTCCACAAGCACACCTGTACCGAATGTAGCCTGTTCAACCTCAGCAAAATAATCTTCTGGATTTTTATTTAACACCATTTTACCAACTGGATACCATGGGAACTGATCATTAGGCCAAAGCTTCGTATCATCTAATGGATCAAAATCAAGCTCTGGATGCGAACCATCCTCCATAATTTGGACGTTAAGCTCCCATTCAGGGTAATCATCTTTTTCAATTGCATCGTATAAATCCTGCGTGGCATGATTAAAGTTTTTCTTTTGGATTTCTTCCGCTTCTTTTTGTGTTAAGTTTTTAATGCCCTGTAAAGGTTCCCAATGATATTTTACAAGGACTGCTTTACCTTCGCCATTGACCCATTTATACGTATTGACACCAGAGCCTTGCATCATTCGATAATTAGCTGGAATACCCCATGGTGAATAAATGAATGTCACCATATGAAAAGATTCTGGTGAGCTTGCACAGAAATCAAAAAAGCGTTCAACGTCTTGGATATTTGTAATAGGATCAGGCTTAAAGGCGTGAATCATATCCGGGAATTTCATAGCATCGCGGATAAAGAAGATTTTTAAATTATTGCCGACTAAATCCCAGTTACCATCCTCAGTATAAAATTTTACAGCAAAGCCTCGTGGATCTCGTAATGTTTCTGGTGAATGGCCACCATGAATAACGGTTGAGAAACGCACAAAAACAGGCGTCTGCTTGCCCTTTTCCTGAAATACTTTAGCTCTTGTATAGTTAGAAATAGGCTTATCCCCGACTACTCCGTATGTTTCAAAATAGCCATGCGCCCCAGCACCTCGAGCATGAACAACACGCTCAGGAACTCTTTCGCGGTCAAAGTGACTTATTTTCTCTATAAAATCATAGTTTTCAAGGGTTGCAGGTCCTCGATTACTGACAGTTCGTATATTTTGATTGTTAGTAATAGGATGCCCCTGTCGATTTGTCAAGGTCATGTCATGCTCGTCTGTTGAATCATGTTGTTTTGTCATTGTATAACCCCTTTCATTTGATATAGCCATTGTGTCCATATTAGTGAACAAATAGACATGAAAAAACTCTCCTGCACACGAGATGAGTGAGAGTCAACGAAAGTGAATTATCAAAATATAATTAAAAATTTAAAAATGTTGATTTTGACTTTGTTGATATTCATTGCGAATTTAAAAAGCCCTCCCACACACAAGGTGTAAGAGAGCTATTGGATGGCGTTTTCGAATGATTTATTAAGTTCACAGGTATGGCCATTGCATATAGTTGGTTATTAGTCATTGGTCATACAGTAACAGGTAACTTGTCATTGGTTTCGTTTATGTTAGCTCCAAAAAGCTAGTTTTGAAAACAGCACATCCAATTTGATATGAAGTCTTATCGACTCCATAACCTATTGTATACATTTCCTTATGATATGAAAAGCTCTAATTCATCGGACGTACTGTAAGTCATTACTAATAAATTACATACTCTAATAACGAGCAAAGATTCATATTTGTTACAAATTTTCGAAAGGCTCACAGTGACATGCTGAGGATAAATGTCAATATTATTTTATATTTGAATTGTTTATTCCTGTACACATACTCGTCCTAATCTTTACTAGTTTAAATCTTGATATACAAGTGTTTATTGCTTTTTACTGGGGTTGAGAAGCCATAAAAATTCGGTTTGTCAATTGTAATTGCTTCGGTGCAATTAAGCTTTTAAACATAGTTTTAATATCCCGCAAAACCTTAATTTCTCCAAAATGTCGAAAAATGTCGAATGATAATCATGGTAATATACATCCAGTTTTGTAAGAATTATAATAAGAGGATATTAAATAGAAATTTAAGTATTTTTTTCACCATAATTCTATTTCATTGAATCTAGTAAAGTATATTTTTATTGATATGCATTCGGAGGGAAAAAGGTAATGAAGAAAGCTTTATTATTACTTCTAGCAGTTATGCTAGTTGGATGTTCCGGAGAGGGAACAGAGAAGAAAAAAGAGGTAGATGTAAAAAAAGAAGATGTTGTAGAGAAAGAACCAGCTGAGGAAAAGAAAGTCGTTCCAGTAAAATTTGAAGAGGTCGATCCTGAATCAAAGGCTGCGGTAGAAAAGCTTGTTAAAAAATACAATGTCAAAGTTGATGTATTTAAACAGGATCCAGAAGATCCAATCGTAATAGATGAGATTTCAGAACCAATTACTAGTGAACTGAATAAAGAAGAGAATAATACATTCTCACAAATCTTATTGGAAACTGATTTTAAACAATATAAGGGTCATTATAAAGTAGAAGCTAAATATAACAATGATAAAAAAATAATTGGATATGGGGTTTCTATGGAAGGAGTGCCAGAAAACGAAGTAAATGAAGAGGGAGATGAATGGGGAGAAGGAATTTCCTCCGCTATATCAATGGCTGCTATATTAGGAGTGAATGTAGATAAACTTATTGATGAATTAGATAAAGCTGGAAATGAGAATAAAGGTACTCATACTTATACTGATCCTAATACTAATCATAATGTAACTTTCCTTATTGCTGATATGGATTTAGGGAAAATTGGAATTAATTTTGATTTAACAAAGTAGAAAAAAAGCATCCAAAAGCTGTACTCCAATTGTTAAACCCAATTGGAGGTGCAGTTCAAGAAGGATGCTTTTTTTATTGCAGTATTTTACGATTTGATTAGAAATAACGAGAATCATCAAAGTTGATTTCAACACTATAATTCTTTGCATTAATAAGATTCGATAATTTATGGGCATCTTTTTCTAGTGTAATAGCACGTTCACGATAATCATCTGGCTCATACATAGCAATTTCATAAAGCATTGTAGTTTCACCATAGCCCGTGCGTACACTTTCTTTTTCATGCATACTAAACTCCTTGCAAAGCTCGACATCTGCACGGAGTTGTGTAGCGAGTTCAATGGCTTCAACTAATGCTAGTTTTTCACCTTTAAAGTCTACTGAGTTTTTTATATTTGCTTCATATACTAAACGATCCAATGTTCGAACATCGAGACGTACTTGAGCCAATTCAGCTTCAATTACTGTCATTGCGCGATTACTTGTTTTAGGTGCTTGTCCTTTTTCAACAGTTACAAAAGCGCTACGTTCTAATTCGCCAATAAGCTCCTGTACTTTTTTTGCTAAAATACTCTTGAGCTTAACGGCTTCTGCAAGATTAATCATGAAAACACGTCCTTTTATAGTGTTGTAGATGGTGCTGCGTTTGTTAATAGGGCCATTTTATAATCGCCACCATGAACTTGGTTAAACATCTTACCAGCAGATGCAAGAAGCTCTTTCGCATTTTCCTCTGATAATGATGGGCGAAGATAGAAAATATGTAGAGCCTCGGTCGTTTCCTCTGAAACAGACGTACGTTTAGAATCGACAAATGGTGACCCAAATGCTCCTTCAGCATCACAGCTATAAAGGATATTTTTTAATGCATTAAAACGACCATTTAAACCTTCATAGCCAGTATCCTCGTTGCCAAGTGCGATTTCTATATTCCCTTTTAGTTTAGCCATATCATATAAACCTACTGGAATCTCATATTGGAGGGAGAAGAAATTATTTAAATCAACACCTGAGTGAAGTGGTGTTAAATAATTTTGTTTACTAATTCGGCGCATTAAGCTTTCTGCTGAGTGACGATAGCGGTTCGGATCTGCGCCAAGCTTTTTCCATAGTTGTCGCCATTCTGCGATACCCTCACGTTGCGTTACAGGACGATCTTGCATTTCTAAAAAGAGATTTTCTTGATACAATTGCATGCGACCTTTAATCATTTGAGGAGATTCTGAAACGACAATTTTGGTATAATGAATAATGCCGATTTTTAGCTCGGGATGTTGTGTCAATAGAGATTGATTAATTGTAATTTCCATAAAACATCACCTACTTTATCTATTTCTATTATTGTATCATGTAAGGAGTTGGAAATGAAATGAACATACATGACCTACAACGTGAATTTGTGGCGTATGCAATGTCCATTGGTGTAGACAAAATTGGCTTTACAACAGCAGCTCCATTTACAGAATTAAAAAATAGACTGCGCCGTCAGCAAGAACTTGGCTATCAGTCTGGCTTTGAAGAAAGCGATGTTGAAAAACGTACCGAACCCCTACAATTGTTAGAGGGAGCAGAGAGCATTGTGGCGATCGCTGTAGCCTATCCGTCGCGCATGCAAAATGCACCTGTTGGCAAGAAGGGAGCAAGACGCGGGATTTTTTGCCGTGCTTCCTGGGGTGTCGATTATCATACAGCATTACGTGAGCGATTGAAATTATTATCAGCCTGGCTTGAGGAGCGTATAGAAGGTGTACGTATTGAATCGATGGTTGATACGGGGGCACTTGTGGATAGGGCAGTTGCAGAACGTGCTGGGATAGGCTGGAGCGGAAAAAACTGCTCGATTATTACACCTGAGTTTGGTTCTTATGTATATTTAGGAGAGCTTATTACGAATATCCCTTTTGCGCCTGATAAGCCTATGGAGGATGAATGTGGGGATTGCCGTTTATGTTTAGATGTTTGTCCAACTGGCGCTTTAATCGAGGGGGGACAACTAGACTCACAACGTTGTATAGCCTTTTTAACGCAAACTAAGGGAATGCTACCTGATGAGTTTCGTACCCATATTGGTAATCGTTTGTATGGCTGCGATACATGCCAGACTGTATGCCCAAAGAATAAAGGCAAGATTAATTGGATACATGAGGAATTTAAGCCTGATCCAGAGCTTGCAAAGCCATTACTTGTTCCACTTTTAACGATTTCAAATCGTGACTTTAAAGAAAAGTTTGGACATGTTTCTGGTTCGTGGCGGGGGAAAAAGCCGATTCAACGCAATGCTATTTTGGCACTTGCGCACTTTAAAGAAGAAGCTGCAGTACCAGATTTAGTAGCACTTCTTGAAAAAGATGAACGACCTGTTATTCGAGGAACAGCAGCATGGGCTTTAGGTAAGATAGGCGGGGTGCAGGCCCAATCTGCATTACTTGAGGCAAAAGCAAAAGAACGAGACGAGGAAGTACTCGTTGAAATTTATAAAGGTTTACAATTTTTTAGTTAAGGAAGTGTATCGTTATGCCATTGCATATCGTTTTATATCAACCAGAAATTCCAGCGAATACAGGGAATATTGCACGCACATGTGCTGGAACAAATACCTCATTACATTTAATTCGTCCTCTTGGATTTTCCACGGACGATAAAATGCTAAAACGTGCTGGCTTAGATTACTGGCATAGTGTAAATGTCGTTTACCACGATTCGCTAGAGGACTTTTTAGAGGCATCCAAAAATGGCGACGTTTATTTAATTGAGACATATAGTGAAGAACCCTTCACGACACATGATTTTAGTGATAAAGATCGTGATATTTACTTTATGTTTGGAAAAGAAACGACTGGCCTGCCAAAGGAATTTGCCTATGAGCGTCGCGATATGTGCTTACGTATTCCTCAGAGTGAGCATGTTCGTTCGCTCAATCTATCGAATACAGCAGCCATTGTTATTTATGAAGCGTTACGTCAACAAGGTTATCCAGGATTACATTAAAAAAAGCAGTTCTCTCATAGAGGAGAACTGCTTTTTTCGTAAAAATGAATCCAAAAGTGCCGGAAACATCACTTTTAAAATTTTAATAAAACAACGATACCTGATGGGTCCTCTGTTTGGAATCCACCATCTATATCGGTAACAGGTGCACCAATTGCACGAAGATTTTCTTTCATTGTTGCTGCTTGCTCTTCATTATCTAGACGCAGTGAAAATGTTTGTAAGCCAACTTGATTTTCACCAAGCTTTGGTGCATTTTCAGAGTGCCAAGTGTTTAAACCGATATGATGGTGATAGCGGC
The DNA here is from genome assembly GCF_050280125.1 of Lysinibacillus sp. NPDC093692. Lineage (NCBI taxonomy): Bacteria > Bacillati > Bacillota > Bacilli > Caryophanales > Bacillaceae > Lysinibacillus > Lysinibacillus sp. NPDC093692. Next base: position 106,169 of record NZ_JBNNUW010000012.1, on the reverse strand, counting down.
CAGTTGAGATGAATAAAGCTTGTGCGCCATAGCGAGTGACAATCTCAAATCCTAATCCTTTTGTGTAAAATTCCTCTGCGGCAGCTAAATTAGATACTGATAGATGAATATGCCCCATAACCGTATCAGCTGGAAGGCCACCCCATCTACCATCGCCTTCCTCTAATATAGAATGGATTTTAAGAGGTTCAGTCACCATATGCACTTGGTCAAAATGCCAAGTCCATTCATTTTCAGGACGATCCGCATAAACCTCAATCCCATTATTATCAGGATCATTTAAATAAAGTGCTTCACTGACATCATGGTCAGATGCTCCGAAGTACACACCATTGTTATGGAAATGAGTAATGATATTTGCTAAATCACGACGAGTAGGCAATAAAATTGCAAAATGATAAAGTCCAGTTGTTAAGCTCGTTTTTTCTTCTATTGTTTCAGGTTGGACGAGTGTCAGTAAAGCTGTTTTACCATCAGCTGTTAGAGTTGTTCTATTTGATTCTTGATGTAAAACTTTAAAACCAATTACCTCCTGATAATAAGTTAATGAACGTTGTAAATCACTCACTTTAATTTCAACATTTGTGACATATGTGTTAGGTTTTTCATGAAAATGCATAGCCAATTACCTCCAAATAAAAGTTATTATTAATTATCAACTTACTTTATGTAAGTAAGTTTATTTTATAAAGTGATTAAAGTCAAGTAATTATATTGTTCCAGTAAATAAGAAAGGTAACCGAAGCAGCTATAGCGTCCTAATGAAAGCATCCAGTCGGAGGTGGAAATCAACCCAACGTTATGGTGGTGGGTCATGCAAGCAGATTTTTCTGGTAAATTTTTACACTATTAGAATTTTGAGATGTCATTTTTTAATGAATGTCATATGAATAAGTTGATCTTCGTTACGACTGGGCGACTCCTCGGGGATCAGCAATAGAGGAACGGAGGCTAAAAGCATCACATCCTGTGATAACGCCTCCGTGACCAACATCGTGTTGGCCCGAGACCCTGGAGCGAGCAAGAAGGGGAACGAAGGCTAAGAGCATCACGTCCTGTGATAACGCCTTCGTGACCAACATCCTGTTGCCCCAAGCGGCTCATCGGACGCCCCCAGGAAGCTCTGCTCTGTGCGAAAGCGAAGCGACAGCAACAAAGCGCCCAGTCGGAACGGAAATCAACTCCTCGCTTTGCCGAAGAGTCAAACCTTTTACAATAGGGCACCTTATACCTTATACCTTTTGCCGTAATAGTTTAAAAAAAACAAAAAAATCACTAAGCACATACTTACGCTTAGTGATTTTCTCGAGGTATTATTTGTCTGATCTGTAGTCGCCTTCGTAACCAGCAGTGAAAATAGCAGTTAAAAACGCTACTGTTACACCAATAATTAATATTAAACTCATGGAAGAACCCTCCTCATGTTTATAAAGACATCTCTTTTTAGTATAGCCTATCTATTATAAAAATGAAACGACGTAGCGGAATAAAATATGTCAGAAATGGTTCAGAAATAACTATTTAGGGAAAACTATAAGAGAGGTGATGATAGTGGAAAAAAAGGTTCCAAATATCGAAAACGGTACAATGGCTAGAAATTTTAAAGATTTACAGGATTTGGGGAAGCAGATGGAGCATTTACGTGATGGTCAAGAGCTTATAGAAGACGATCGAATTCCAGACCCTATCCAAGTGGATGATTATGAAGAGAAAGCAGAAGAACAATAAGTAATTCCCCCGTAAACTTTCCTGATGTTTCTTAAAACCAATTTTTTGTATAATGGAACTAGGAAAAGAAAGGGGTTGTTATTCTTGAATTTACAATCAACAAAAACATTAACAAACGGTGTGGAAATGCCTCGCTTTGGCTTAGGTGTTTATAAAATGACAGAGCGTGATGAGACTTTGCAGGCTATTGATAAAGCTCTTAAATATGGTTACCGAGCTATAGATACTGCTTCGCTTTATGGTAATGAGGCTGAGGTGGGTGAAGCTATTCGTCATTCAGGCGTTAAACGTGAGGATATTTTTGTGACGACAAAGGTTTGGAATAATGACCAAGGTTATGATGAAACATTACGAGCTTTTGAAGGATCTTTGAAAAAGTTAAATATGGACTATTTAGATTTATATTTAACGCATTGGGCAGTTCCTGAAACATTTGAAGAGACGTATAGAGCAATTGAGCGTTTATATGATGAAAAACTAATTCGTGCAACAGGGGTCTCAAATCACCATGAGCACCATTTACAAAAGCTATTAGCTAAAGCAAATATTGCACCAATGGTCAATCAAGTAGAGGTGCATCCATATTTACAGCAAGATCCATTAAGAGCATATTGTAGCGAGCATGGAATTGCTGTTACAGCATGGTCTCCATTAGGTCGCGGTGGTGTGCTTGATAATCCAATGATTATTGAAATTGGTCACGAAATAGGGAAGACAGCTGCTCAAGTAGTGCTGCGCTGGCATTTACAAAATGATACACTTATTATTCCAAAGTCTGTGACACCAAGTCGTATTGAGGAAAACGCACAGATTTTTGATTTTGAATTAACACTAGCACAAATGGATAAAATAGCTACAGTAAATCGCAATGAACGATTTGGGCAAGACCCAGATAACTTTAAATTTAATTTTTAACTACTTTTCAGCGGGTGTCCAAACAACCGCTGAAATAGAGGAACTTAGTTGTTGATAAGTCCTGTGGCAACGACTTCACTTTTTCACAAAAAACATCTGCTGAAGTTTCATATTAATAGATTAAAGTGACATCTCAGAAAATATACGTTTTGTGAAGTGGTTGATTGGAGTGGGGGTTGGCGACTCCTTGGGGCTCATCGGACGCCCCCAGGAAGCTCTGCTCTGTGCGAAAGCGAAGCGACAGCTACAAAGCGCCAGACGGAACGGAAATCAACCTTTCGTTTTGCCGAAGAGCCATACTTACAATAGTTTTTAAACATGAAATCCCGCTCTCTACATAGAGAAGCGGGATTTTAAAAATTATTCTTTAGATTCTTTTACAAAAGGAACGTAGTTAGAAAGCATTTTTGCCATATGTGCACGTGTAGCGTTGTTACCAGGCATAAATTTGCCGTTTGCGCCGCTAACAATCTTTAAGTCTTTCAGAAGTGCGATAGCATTTTGTGTTTCAGCGTCGTATTTAGAAATATCACTGAAATCAGCTTTTAAACCTGTTTTTGCGTCATGTTGTAAGTTATACGCACGAGCGAACATTAAAGCAAGTTGAGCACGAGTTACTTTTGCATTAGGATTGAATTTACTACCATTCACACCTTTTACAATTCCAGCTTCAGCAAGTGCTATAATTTCTTTTTGTGTTTCAGCATTTACATTAGCAATATCCGAGAATGGTGCTTGACCTTTAGCTTCAAGCTTTAAGGCACGTGCGATAAATGATGCAGCTTGAGCACGTGTTAAGTTTGCGTTTGGTGAATAAATTGTTGCAGAAGTACCGTTTGTTAAATCACGGTAATAAAGGTCGCGAACATAGCCTTCTGTTTCTGATCCTTTTACGATATCTGTAAATGGAATTGATGCAATAATACGACCTTCTACTTTTGCATCAACTTTTTTCAGTGTATTTAAGTGTTCGATAAACATTTCATAGTCAATTGTACCAGGTTCACTTACACGGCCGTCTTCATAAACTTTTTTCAGTGTATCATAGCCGTCTCCACCTTTAGCAGTGAACGTATTTGTTGCAGCTTTATAATAGGCTGCTTTATCTAATTCTTTACCATTTAATTTAATAGATTTAACACGTTTACCAGCAGGTGCTTTTCCATCAAATTCTACTTGTAAACCAGAGAAGTGTAAGAAGCCACCAAATTCTTTAGGGAACTCTTTCACACTATGTTCAACAATTTCATAGATTTCAGAACCTTTTAATTTTACGATGCCAAGTGCATTACCGAATGGCATGACTGTCATAACTTCGCCAACAGTGATATCTCCTGCATCAATGCTTGCGCGGATACCACCACCATTTTGGAATGCAAATTGTACTTCAGGGTCAATTTTTTTAGCACCAGCAAGCATACCATCAGTAATTAAGTTACCAAGGTTTGTTTCTCCAGCACGAACACCCCAAAGATTACGACCGCCATTTAGTGGTGAAACAGCTGTATTACCTGTTGATTGATTTAATATTTTTGAAATTTTCTCTTTATATGGAGCTAAAAGTGCTGTAGCTTCAGGATCGGCTTCTACGGGCTTTTCTTTATCATTTAAAGCATGTAATTGACCGAAGTAGTCAACAACGGCGCCATTATCGTTGAATGTTAAATCTAATTCACCTAAATTTTCGCTATATTGACCTGTTTGAACGATAATTGTAGGGTTCTTAAATGGTGTTTCAGCTTTCACAGGCTTGTCTAATTTAGTATGTGTATGACCACCTACGATTACATCAATGCCTTCTACAGATTTCGCTAGTAATTGATCATTATCCCAATCTGCGGAGTCATCGAAGCCTATGTGTGTTAATGCGATAATTTTGTTAACGCCTTGTTTTTCAAATTCTGCTACTGCTTTTTTCGCAGAGTCGATATAGTTAGCAAACTGAACGTTAGCAACGCTTGAAATCGAAGGTGTTTCTTCTGTTGTTAAACTGAAAATACCTACTTTTTCTCCGGCGATTTCTTTAATAATACCGTCATAAATTTTACCGTTTTCAAAGTCTTTAGTGACTGTTTTGAATTGTAAGCCGTCGAATAAAGAATCCTTTGAAAAGTCAAGGTTACTTCCTAATAATGGAAAACCTGCACCCTTAACGAATTTAGCAAGTGCAGCATGTCCTTCTGGGCTTGATCCTAAATCGAACTCATGGTTACCAAAAGTCATGGCATCATAACCCATTAAGTTCATTAACTTCATATCAGCTTCTCCAGCAAATTCGTTAAAGTATAAAGTACCAGAGAAAACGTCACCAGCATCTAAAAGAAGTGAATTTTTATTTGCAGCACGAAGTTCTTTTACTTTTGTTGCACGCTTTGGAGCATCCTCAACGTGTGCATGCGTGTCATTTGAGTGTAAAACTGTTAATTTGAAACCATCTTTCGTAGCTGTTGGTGCTGTTTCTGTTGCATGTGCGGCAAAACCGGGTGTAGCTAGTAAACTCGCAACTAGAGTTGTTGCTGCAATACTTTTAACCCATTTCATCAATAATTTCCCCCTTATATTAGTCAGATGACTGATATTTCACTCTAATTCTATCATGAAAGAAATCCATCGTCATTACCAATAATGGAAATGTATATTAAATTTGCTGTAAAAAATAGATGAAAGAAATGTAAAATGATATATTTATACTTTTAAAGAATAATAAGTAAAAACTTATTTCCATAACGGAAATCAACTTATATAAAAAAGGAATAAAAAAACTGCACCTCCAATTGTTAGTTGGAAGTGCAGTGCAACAATTATTTCTCGTCCTTTACAACGATCTGCTTATTTAAAAATGGATGCTCGAATTCCAATTGAATAGCATGAAGCTCGTAATCATCACTTGCCGTTTCTCTTGCTCCGTACATTGTATCGCCAATAATCGGATGACCGAGATGTGCTAAATGTACGCGAATTTGATGTGTTCTCCCTGTTTCAAGAATTAGATGGACAACACAAGAGCTTTTATAGCGAGCTACAACTTCATAGTGTGTCACTGCATGCTGTCCAGTTTTAGAAACGACACGTCTTGTTGCATGATGTCGGTCTTTCCCGATTGCTTCAGAAATTGTGCCAGATGAAGAACGTAAATTTCCTTGCACTTCTGCAGCGTATGTTCGAATAATTGATTTTTCCTCAATCATACGGTCAAAGATTGATTTTGCTAAAGGATGTTTTGCTACAAGTAACAAACCTTGTGTCCCTCTATCTAAACGATGGACATGTTCCGCATAAGTGCCGCCTTGCTGTTTAATATGAGCCATAACATGATTCATACAAGTATGAGTATCACGCTCATCATTTGGATGTGTCGACATGCCTTTTGGTTTAGAAACGATCAAACAATGGTCATCCTCATAGACGACATCAATTGCACAAACCGGTGTCGGTTGATAATTGGATGTCGGAATCGGGAATGTAAATTTTATGATTGTTCCTACTTGTAGTGGATCTTTCCACTGAATAGGCTCTCCGTCAACAGTTGTGATAGCCTTTGCCATTCTTAGTTCATGGACTAGCTTTTTGCCGAGTCGCCAATGATTGCGCAATAGGTCCTCGACTGTCAAATCATTCGTATTTATTTCATAGTGAAACATATATCTTCCTCCGTAGAAAAGACCGTATTCCAATTGTAGAACACGGTCTAGAAATTAATTTGCTGCTTTAGCAGCCTTCATTACATAGAAGCTTGCCCCTGCAATTAAAATAAATGCAGTTAACGCTAAAAATGGGATTGTGATAAAACCTAACCAATTGATATATTGACCAGTACATGAAACAGCACCACATGAAGGTGCAGTTTCAGCTAAAAAACTAAGCTTTTGAATACCATAATGATAAAGTGATATACTGCCTCCCATAATGGCAAAAACAGCAGTTGTTACAGCAATACGTGCATTTTTTTGGATAAAGGCAATCGTTGTCATAATGACAATTGGATACATGAAAATTCGTTGGTACCAACACATTTTACAAGGTTCATAATGACGGATTTCAGAAAAGTATAAGGAACCCAATGTTGCAACGACAGAGACAATCCAAATAAATAATAAGCCATTCTCTACTTTTTTAGACATATAAGTTCTCTCCTTAGTATAACCATGTACTTGTTCGATTATAGTTGTTCTAGTTTTATATGTAAATTAACTTACCCAAAATAAGGTGTATTCTTATGAAAAATTTCAGTCTAAAGTATGAATGGCTTAGGCAGACGTTCCAGACTTTGAAATGTTATCATTAAATTAGCAATGCCAAAGAAGAGGTGTTTTTGTGAGGGAGAATGATCATTCCAATATTGGTATTTTAAAAGAGATTGCAGAGTTATTAAACGAAGAAACTGAAATTGTGTCGATGCTAAAAGGAGCGCTTGTGAAATTTTTAAATGGCACAAATTTTGAAACAGGCTGGATTTTTTTTATCGATGAAAAAGGGCGATCAGAGCTTGTTGTCCATGTCAATTTACCAGAGGCTTTGGAGTATAAAAATTGTCATTATTTAAAAAAGGGAGGCTGCTGGTGTGTTTCCCGCTATCGTAATGAGGAATTAAAGAAAGCCTCTAATATTATTGAATGTCAACGTATCGAAAGTGCAATTGATGCAAATGTTGGTGATCATGAAGGCATCACACATCATGCAACGGTTCCGCTTCAATCAGGGCAAGAGCGTTTTGGTGTCCTAAATGTTGCATCAAAGGATACCGTGCGTTTTTCAGAGGAAGAGCTAGCATTACTTGAATCGGTTGCATTTCAGATGGGGTCGGCCATTAAGCGTATTTTGCTGACAAAGCAGGAACAAGAAATGGCACTTGTGAAGGAGCGCAATCGTCTAGCACGAGATTTACATGATTCTGTCAATCAGCTACTTTTTTCTGTTACATTAACGGCGAGAGCTGGTATTGAAATGACAAACGATTGTGATGTGAAGGAAACATTTAAGGAGATTCAGCACTTAACACAGGATGCCTTAACAGAAATGCGTGCTCTCATTTGGCAACTTCGTCCAAAAGGATTAGAAAATGGTTTACTAGAAGCAATCAAAGTATATGCTGAAATGCTTGGCTTGAAGCTTCAAGTAACGGTCTCTGGTGTATTGCAATTCCCATCGCGTATCGAAGAAACATTATTTCGGGTAGCCCAAGAAGCACTGAACAATGTTCGTCGTCACGCTGGTGTGCTGGAGGCTGCGCTATATATAACGGTCACTTCTACTGATATTTTACTTGTTATTCGTGATGAGGGACGAGGCTTCGTCATCGATCATAACACGAAGCTACTTTCAATGGGCTTGCAATCCATAAAGGATCGTGCAAAATCAGTTGGTGGCAAAGCTGACTGGGTTAGTGAAATTGGCAAAGGAACAGAGCTGTTAATCCGCTTGCCATATTAGGGGGGAAGAGTATGATACGTGTTTTAATCGCGGATGATCATCATGTAGTACGTCGTGGATTATTGTTTTTCTTAAAAACACAAAAAGATATTGAAGTTGTAGGAGAAGCAAAAAATGGATTAGAGGCAGTAGCATTAGCGGAAAGTATACAGCCAGATATTATACTCATGGACTTGGTAATGCCTGAAATGGATGGTATTCAGGCAACAAAGCGCATTAAAGCTAAGTTTCCGCATATAGAAATTCTAATGCTGACAAGCTTTTCAGATCGTGATCATGTGGTACCAGCTATGGAGGCAGGAGCTGCAGGCTATCAGTTGAAAGATATTGAGCCTGATGAGTTGGTATTGTCCATTTGTCGTATTATGCGAGGAGAAAATACAATACATCCAGAAGCAACAACGACTCTAGAAATGGACCGTCAAGAATCGAAAAATGCACCTCATGTTTTAAACCCGCTAACGCCTCGTGAACAGGATGTGCTTGCAGAGCTTACAAAAGGGAAAAGTAATCGAGAGATTGCGTCCTCTTTATTCGTTACAGAAAAAACAGTGAAAACTCATATTTCTAATATTTTTACGAAGCTACAGGTGCAGGATCGTACTCAGGCGGCTCTTTATGCTGTGAAGCACGGACTGACAGAGGGTAGCGGTGTTTAAAAGATAATGAATGTAAACGGCGTGTTTCTACAAATTGTAGCAACCCGCCGTTTTTGTATAAGAAGGTGTGGAATGTGACTCGGGAAGCGCCCATGATAAGTACCTAGGTTGTTTTTTCTTATATTGTAAATATAATTGAGTAAGGATTTGGAAGTTAAACGATGTAATTAGCAATGGGGGAAATAGGGTTTAGAGTAAAGGAGCACAAATATGAAATTAGAGCGGCTTTTAACAATGACGATGATTTTAATAAATCGTAAAAAGGTGACAGCCCAGGAGCTTGCCGATTTATTTAATGTGTCAGTGCGTACTATTTATCGAGATATTGAAACATTGAGCTGTGCAGGGGTTCCTGTTATTAGCCAGCAGGGTGTTAATGGTGGAATTAGTTTGATCGATGGCTATCGTGTTGATAAGCAGGTGTTGACGAAGGAGGAGCTTACATCACTTTCAATTGCCATTAAAAGTGCATTAACAACATACGAGGATTCACATGCCGAAGCAGTACTTGAAAAATTAACAGGTGTTGCGGATGAGGAAGTAAAACAATCGATTGATCAACTATTTATTGACCTGAGCCCTTGGGGGCCAAATGTTATTTTCAAGGAACAAATTACTTTATTAAAGAAAGCAATTGAACGCGAACATTGTGTAAGTTTTACGTATTCTACTACACATGGTCATATAACAAGACGATTATTAGAGCCGCATACTATAGTACAAAAGGGAAAAGTTTGGTATGTTTATGGCTTTTGCACATTGAGAGAAGATTTTCGCTTATTTAAAATTTCAAGAATGAAGGATATACAAGAAGAGATGACGACTTTCCAGCGCAGGGAAGTCAACTTATCTGAACTCCCATGGGATAAAGAGTGGCACCATCCTCAAAATGTAGTAAACCTTACGTTATCTTTCGATTGTGCTATAACGACATTAGTAGAAGAGTCATTTGGCGCTGAGCATGTAAATAGTGAAAGTTCTACTATCAACATTGCATTGCCTGAGGATGAATGGCTATACGGCTTTCTTCTTAGCTTTGGCCATCGAATAAAAGTTTTAGAACCACCTCATATACGTGAAATTGTATTAATGCGAGCAAAGGAAATTGTAACGTTGTATAAATAAAATGAATTGATGACATACAGTTGTCAGGTTTCCTTTGTTATAGTCATTACAAACAGGACGAAGGGTGGATGTAATGATGCAAAGTTATTGTCAAAGCTGTGGAATGCCATTAGTGGATGAGGCATTATTTGGTACAGAAAAAGAAGGACACAAAAGTGAGGACTATTGCACTTATTGTTATGAAGTAGGAGAGTTCAAACAGCCAAATTTAGCAGTTGAAGAAATGATCGAAATTTGTGTCCCACATTTAAAGGAAGATGGTATGGCGGAAGAGGATGCACGCCAAATGTTGACGTCATTTTTACCAAGCCTAAAGAGATGGAGAAAGCATGATATACAAGAACCAATTGTGATGAATAAAGAATCATTTCAAATTGTAGGAATTTCAACGCGAACAAGTAATGCAAATGAAATTACCGCTCAAGCAAAAATCCCACAATTATGGTCGGATTTTTATCAGCAAAATGTTGTAGGGCAGGTAGCTAATGCAGTAAATCAAGTAACGTATGGACTGTATTCTGATTATGAAACTGATGTTAACGGAGAGTATTCCATTACACTTGGAGTGGAAGTAGTTGCAGCCGACGAAATTCCTGAAGGTATGGTTGTAAAAACAGTGCCAGCTGCTAAATACGTAGTTTTCACTTCTGATAAAGGTCCATTTGAAGAAGTTGTCGTAAAAGCATGGCAGGATGTCTGGGCTTGGTTTGCAAGCTCAGATATAGAGCGAACATACACAGGTGACTTTGAAATGTACGATGAACGATGTGCCAACCCTAAAGAAGCTCAGGTCGATATTTATATTGCCATTAAATAATTTAAACAAATTAAACTTCCTATCTATGATAAATAGGAGGTTTCTTTGTTTATATTGAAATTTTTCACATTTAAAACGGTGTAAAAACATACGCTTCCATCATTATGTTGTATCATGAAAAGAAAGAATTGTCTGATGTAAGTAGTCACTACGGAACTTAACCCATGTTCTGACGATGAGTCGTTTAGCTGTAGAAAAGGAATAAAGACGAATGAGGGAGTGGTTATTTGACTAAGAGAAAAGCTGGAGACATTTTAAGCGTTACATCTTTATTACCCGCGATAATAAGTGCTATTTTTTCTTTATAACAAGAGGACCCGTTTTTGATATTTATTTTGGTATCACCGTTTTTAGTATTTTATCAATTATCGGTATTATATTTGCTGTTATTTCTTTGTTTATTTCTAAAAGACGTATTTTGGGTTGGATCGGTCTAATGGTAAATGTATTAATTTTGATTTTTGCTTATTTCTTACAATTAGCAATGGGAATTGGTGAACCATAAACGTTTCCATTTGTTTTAACACAATATATGCAACTTTCATTTCCAAAGAGGCCACAAGACGATTTAGTTCGTTTAACAAAACAAGTCTCCAACCAATCAATTGGTAGGAGACTTGTCGTCATTTGCTAGAGGATTTACTTCTATTTCAGGCTCAATATGCACGAGTACCTGACAGAAGGGATTTTCATGAGTAACGGTTTTTTCAATCTCTTCTGTGATTCGATGACTTTCAAAGACATTTAAGTAAGGATCAACAGTCACTGTTACGTCTATAAAATACATATTGCCGTGAGCTCGGCCCTTAAAGTCCAAGAGCTCGATTACTCCGTCAACATTACGAATTAAAACGGATAATGTTTCAACTTCTTCAACATCAAAGGCATCTGTGAGGCTTTGAACTGCCTCCCAAAAGATTTCTACAGCTGTTTTAATAATAAGAAGTGCGACGAGTAGAGCTGTTATTGTATCGATAATGGGGAAGCCAAAAATAGCGCCAAAAATCCCAATTGCTGTACCGATACTAACAAGGGCATCTGAGCGATTATCATAGGCTGCAGCCTTAACAGCAGCGCTTTTTATTTTTTTGGATAGGGCCAAATTATAGCGATACACGATATACATCACAACTGCACTGCCGATTGCCACAAAGGCTGTTAATAATGATGGTGCTGTGCCAGTTGGCTCCCATAGACTTTTTAGCGAATTGATGAGTACCTGTAAGCCAACAATTAGCATAATGAACGAAGCAACAAGTGAAGCAACGGTTTCAGCACGTAAATGTCCGTATTGGTGATTAGAGTCAGGTGGCATTTGAGCAATCCGTAATCCAATTAAGACCGCAATGGATGCGATAATATCAGTGGTATTGTTAAGTCCATCTGCTTTTAGTGCTTCTGATGTTCCGATATAGCCAATCGTCAGTTTTATTGAGCTTAGTATTATATAAGTACCAATAGATAACCAGGCACCTTTTTCCCCTTGACGTAAATTTGTATAGAGCTCCATTTTGTTTCCTCCTAGCAAAACTTTATGGCATTATAAAACGACTCCCTTCTCGTGTAAGGGAGTCGTTTTTTGCGTAAATATTTATTTTACTTCAGTAGAAGCTCTTGCCATTATAGGCTGTGAGCAAAATATTAGTTTTATACTTGATCATACAATTGCGACATCAATCATACCACTGCAAGTAACCTCCTTCAGCGCTTGTCCAAACATCCGCTGGAAGAGTGGAACTCAGGCTTTGTGTAAGTACAAAGCCGAATCCAATGCAATTATGCCAAGGCGTAATTGATTTTAGTCATTTACTTCACCGTTGTCATTTGATAAATCACGTTCAGGTAATTTCAGAACTTCTAAGTATAAAATATGGTGACCATCTAATTCTTTTGCGATAAATTCATAACCTTGTTCTTCAATACTATCTCCTTCGACCGCATCAAAGCGTTTCGTCATGAACCAACCACCGATTGTATCAATATCATCGTCTTCTATGTCAGTACCTAGCATATCATTAACACTTTCAACTAGCATCTTCGCATCTAAAATAAAATGATTTTCTGCAATTTCCTGAACCTCTGGAATTTCATCTTCATCGAATTCATCTTGAATGTCGCCGACAATTTCCTCAATAATATCCTCAATCGTAACTAGGCCAGATGTTCCGCCATATTCATCCATTAAAATGGCCATATGAATGCGTTCACGCTGTATTTTTAGTAACAAATCGTTAATTTGCGTTGTTTCCATTACGCGAATAATTGGCTGCATATATTCAATCACTGGTTTATCGCCATTTGCTGGATCTTTAATGTAGGCGGTTAATAAGTGCTTCATATTGACTAAGCCGATAATATGGTCTTTGTCACCATCGATAATTGGGTAACGGGTATATTGCTCAACGCCCATTAAATCGAAAACTTCTCTAATTGTTAGTTCTTTTTCAATGCCGACGATTTCGGTACGTGGGACCATGATTTCTTTCGCAAGACGATCAGAGAACTCAAAAATACTGTTTACATATTCATATTCTGAAGTATTAATTTCTCCACCCTTTAAACTATCCGACAAAATCATACGTAACTCTTCTTCAGTATGGGCTACTTCTGATTCGGACATCATTTTCAAGCCGAAAAGGCCAGTTAAGGCACGTGCAGATCCGTTTAAAAGCTTAATGATTGGATAAGTAATATTGTGGAATAATACTAATGGGCCAGCAAGGTTTAATGTTACAAATTCTGCTTTTTGGATGGCAAGTGTTTTTGGCGCCAATTCCCCTATAACTACATGCATAAACGTTACAATTGAGAATGCAAGTATAAATGAAAGGACAGTAGTAAAACTTTCACTCAAATTTAGAAATTCAAACACTGGATTCAAAATAATCTTAAATGTAGGTTCACCAAGCCAACCTAGACCTAAAGCAGTGATTGTAATACCTAATTGACAAGCAGATAAGTATTCATCTAAATCTGAAACTACACGTTTTGCATTTTTTGCTTTTTTATTGCCTTCTGCAAGCAATTGATCAATTCGCGTAGTCCTTACTTTAACGATTGCAAATTCTGTTGCAACGAAAAATCCTGTCATTATTATTAGTAGGGCAAATGCCACCAACCTTATGGTTATTTCCATTATGTCTCCGTCCAAATAATTCCTTTGTTCCCGCCCGAATGGGGGAAGGAAGCAAAGTGTACACCTCCTATGATTTAAAAAATTGTTGAATAATTTAATCATAAAATATTTACATGCAAAACACAAATATTGACAACAACTTTTTTTAGTTAATTTTCTCACGATATATAAAAAATATATAATTTCAAACACCAAAAGATTGAAAATAAAAATTTGTTATGCTAACTTTAAATGTAGCAAAGAAGATAGTTTGTTTAGAGAAAGAAGCATTTACATCTCATATAAAACGACACGTCAAAAATCTCACGAGTGCATACTTGCTGATTTTTTTAAATGAATTATTTTTAATAGCAACAAAAACGGAGCCATCTCATGCAAATGAGGTGGCTTCTTTGTATTGTAGAATATCGCTGATCCCCAAGAAGTCGCCCAGTCTTAACGAAGATCAACCATTCTGCATAATATATATGTGCTGGCAAGTCACTTTCATTTAAAGTGATAAAACGAAACTTCAGCATATGTTCTTTGTGCGAAAGCGTAGCGGCAGCAACAACATATGTTTTTGTAGGAAAAATGAAGAGACGACTAATTTTAAAAATAGTTTTCAACAAAAAAGGAGCCATTTTCGTATGAGATGGCTCCTTCTGCATTATTTAATTATTGTTGAAAGCGTATTTCAAGCACGCTTTTTCCACATCGTGTAGCGTTTCTTTTACCGGGATTTCACCTGAATAAAGAGAAATTGTAATAGGTGCTTTTTCTGCTATACCTTGTTTTGTGAAAATATAATTAGTGCCCTTATATGTTAAAAACATATTTTTTACAGGTCTTTTTCCGAAAGTACTAGCAGAAGAATCGAAAAATCCTTTTAATTGACTGCAGTATTCCGTGTAGAAATCACTTTTAAAGCCAGAAAGAGCTTCGAATTTTTTACTATCAATAACTTCAGCCTCATTCGCTAGCTCGAAAATTTTAGCTGAAAATTCGGGGAAAAATTCTTTTACTTTTGCACGAATTAATGGTTTTGAATTATAACTGTTTATGTCATCAGAAAGAGTGACTTTACTCATAGAAATAGCCTCCTGCATAAAATCCCTTTAATACATGATAACATAAATGTATAAGAAGGATAAGGGAATTTCAACATATTTAAACAATTATAAGATAATAGCAGTGCTAGAAATAGTGAAAAATAGGTATATTTATATAGTGTGAGTGTTGAAAAGTATTACTTTTATTAGTCGTAAACATGGTACAACATAAGCTCATGAATCATTTTTCTTACTTCCTCTTCGTTAGGAGGGATAGAGCTTTTCCATTGTATAACGCCATCTTTTAAGTACTCCGCTGAATAACGTTCGCGTTGATAAAAGAACGAGATGGACCAACCTGGAAGCTGAGAATTTTCAAATAAAGGCTTAAAGCTAAAATGCTGAATCATAACCAAACCCCATTTCTTATATATGTAGTTAATATTATTCAAGGATAGTGGTAATTTTGCAACTATTCACTTTACAGACGCTTGTAAGTTGCTATTTATATGCATAGGCATAATCATAACATGTGTTGATTTCCGTTCCGATTGGGCGCTTTGTAGCTGTCGCTTCGCTTTCACTACAGAAAACATTTGTTGATGCTGCCGCTACGTTAGAACTACGCTTTCGCACAGAGCAAAGCTTCCTAGGGCGTCCGATGAGCCGCTTCACTCGCGTTCCTCTATTGCTGATCCCCAAGGAGTCGCCTAATCATAACGAAGATCAACTTATATATTGAATAAGTTTAAAGTTCGTATCGGAAATCAGTATCTGCAAATTAATGAAGAAGGATAAAAATAGTGAATCATCATACTTTAACAGGGGGTATTTCTTTCGTAGAAAATCATTGCTCTGCTATAATGAGTGCAGCAGGCGACAAAAAACGCCAATAGTGAATACAATTGAAATGAGAGGATACTAATGGATAATTTTCTAGTGACATTAATATTTATGGCAGTCATTGGAGCTGCAATTGGTGGTGTAACGAATCACTTAGCCATCAAAATGCTTTTTCGACCACATAACGCTATATATATTAAAAATTGGCGAGTACCTTTTACTCCAGGCCTTATTCCAAAACGACGTGACGAATTAGCGAAGCAACTTGGGCTAACGGTTGTAAATTATTTGTTAACACCTGAAACTTTTAGAAAGAAATTTTTCTCAAAGGATATTCAGGAAAAGGTAGAACAGTTTGTACAAACAAAGGTAGAAGAAACGATTTTTACAAATGATAAAACAATTCAGGATTGGCTATCATTAGCTGGATTTTCTAATATGCCAGCAACAATTGAACAGAAGGTAGAAGCAATTGTTGAGGGACAATTTGAATCAGTTAAGAATACACTATCTACGAAATCAATTCGTACACTTTTATCAGCAGACATTCAAGAAACGATTGATGCAAAGATACCAGTAGCGGTTGATCATATTTTAGAAAAGGGTGAGGATTATTTTTTATCACCCGAGGGCGAACTGACAATTAAGGCGATGATTGATGACTTCTTATCGTCAAAAGGATCACTTGGTGGAATGATAAATATGTTTTTAGGTGATTCTTCTTCACTCGTGGCAAAGGTTCAGCGTGAGCTTGTGAAATTTTTACAGGCACCAGGAACTTCAACATTACTAACGAAAATTTTTACGCAGGAATTGGAGAAATTAAAAGATCGCCCAGCAATGGATTTCTTACAAGATATTCGCTTTGAAGCCATATTATCCAAATTACAAACTTACGTAAAAGAACAATTAGCAATTGAAGAACGCTTGAATTATCCTATTTCGCATTATTGGCCAGAAGGGAATTCGTGGATGAAGGAAACAGTAATTCCCCAAGCTATCGAAAAAGCTTTTGTAAAAGCTGAAGACAAATTAGAAGATGTATTGAAACGTCTAAATTTACAAGAAGTAGTACGTGAGCAGGTTGATTCTTTCCCTGTGGAGAAATTAGAGGAGCTTGTACTAGGTATTTCAAAGCGTGAGTTTAAAATGATTACAGTACTTGGTGCAGTTCTTGGTGGATTGATTGGGATTGTGCAAGGATTAATTGTTTACTTTATTTAAAAAGGAGAATTATGTTGATGAATAATATTTACAATGAAATTAATACGTTAGAGGCAGCTTTTCGTAAAACACCTGAATTTGAAGCTTTGGAAGCAGCAGTGAAAGTTGTTAAAGAAGATGAAGAGGCATTAAATCTATTCAAAAATTTCCGTAAGGTTCAAATTGACCTACAGAAAAAGCAATTAGCTGGTGAAGATATTCTGGAAGATGAACTTGTATATGCGCAGAAAGCTGCACAGCTTGCACAGCAAAATACAAAAATTACTGCAATGCTTGAGGCAGAAATGAATTTAAGTAAGATCATCGAAGAGGTAAATCGAATTTTAATAAAACCTATTCAAACATTGTATGAAGAATTTTAATAGCCAAGTTCAGAGTCCTGAAAAAGCGTAGGCATAAAAGTACTATTAGTTGCACATATAACAAGTAAGAAGAAAACGTGTTTCCGCAAGTCGGAGCACGTTTTCAATTTATGGCTCACTATCATCGGAGGTTATACTATGCATGTCATCATCGAATGGACTTATAAAGCGAAAAAGGGTGCGGAAACTGTTTTGCGTTCAGAAGAAATGCCAGCAGCTCAAGCATTACTACTTGCAGAGGACATGGAGCGAACAGGGAGAGTAAAATCACTGCATTGTATCGATCGACAGGATACAAGTTGGTCTTTAAAGGAACTCAAGGCATATTTAAAGGAAATTGACACTGAGCCACACAATATTACAGTTTATTTTGATGGTGGTTTTGATCGTGCGACATATCAATCGGGGCTGGGCTGTGTGATTTATTATGAACAAAATGGCAAGCCATATCGATTAAGACAAAATTCTTTTTCGTCGGAGCTTAAATCTAACAATGAAGCAGAATATGCAGCACTTTATTTAGGATTAGTTGAGCTTGAGCTATTGAACGTTCATCATTTGCCCGTTTGTTTCACTGGTGATTCCCAAGTAGTGATCAATCAATTGAGTGGGGAATGGCCAGCGCTAGAAAAGAATTTATCTAGCTGGGCAGATAAAATCGATGCAAAGCTAGAGGAGCTTAGTATTCAGCCAGAGTACAAGCTGATAGCACGTAAAGAAAATTCTGAAGCCGACCGCCTTGCAACTCAGGCACTAAACGGTATCGATATTACAGGGTTAAAGGAAATTGTAAAGGAGTAGATACTGGAAACTCCAAAAGAGAACTACCAGTATTTTGAAATGCACACTCAATTGTTAGATGGTGTGTCTAACAATTGGGCGCAGTTCAGTGACAAGGTGGTTTTTTACTATTCTATAGCATTAATCCCTAATGAGAGACTAGTTAGCTCAGCGTTACTTTGATCATGATTAAATTCACCTTGGAAATAAATATTATCAAATTCAAAATTTGCATAATATACGATATCATCAGGATCTCCATATCTCTCATAAGAAGAAATTTGAATAGCTTGACCTATGACTTCCTCTAATGATTCTTTTGTAACATTTTTGAAATTTGACAGATAATAATGACTAACAGGTACCTCTTCCTCAGCTAAACAGAAAAAGTAATTATCATAAAAAGAACAAAGACCCCCCTCATAATAATCCTCGCCTTTTGGCAAGCCGGCTTTCCCCTTAGCGATCGGATATGTATCACCAAAAATAATGTCAGTTTTAAAGAAATCATGATTTAACAATTTTAGCAGTTTAGAATTTTGAATGATTGGTAACCCAGAATATAAGTTTGTTGTACTATTTTCACTAGTTATAGCATGGTCATGAAGTGTAAAATGCTCTAAAAAGTCTCCTGCTTGAATAGTAAAGGTATTTTTAGAGGTATCTACTGTTAACTCACTATTCTCATAGAGCCTATAGGATTGACCGCTAATAATGTTACTACCATCGTCTGCTACTTTAAGTAAATGGAGAACTTCTAAATTGCCTGAAGCACCAGCTTCAAAATCGATTATTAATGCAATATCTTTTTTGTCTTCGTCCTTGAAGATACCCTTAAAACGGAAATCTCCATGAATTGTCGTTTCATATTGTTGAGAATTCCATTGTTCCCAAGCTTCGCGTTTCTTATTATAATGACCGATAATATAACCGTAATTAGTACCGCTATAACTAATGAAGAGTTCTGGGACTTCATCTCCTTCAAAGTCAATCATTTCTACAAAAACTTCTTCACTTGGGATTGTTAAGTTTTTGTACCATGTACTATCTAAAGCTTGTTGCTTCCACTCTTCTGTCGTGTAGGGTAATTTGTCATTCTTTGTTGACTCGTTAGAAACATCAGGTTTTTCTGATGACTGATCCTCGCAAGCAAATAACGAAAAACTTAGAAACAATAGTGGAATTATCCATTTTTTCAACATAGTATCTCCTTACTTCTATAAAATTAGTAAATTCATCACCAAAAGTTGGGGACGAAACTTGTTAAAAAGGAACAGAAATCAACCCTATGCTATTGGTAATAGGCCAAATATTCCATTCTTTATTGCTAATTATAATAGATATTGACTAAAAAAACGGTTATTATCATAAATTCTCCATTTTTAATGAAACTTTTACCATACTGAAACTACTACTACTATGAACCTAATAATAAGGAGAGATTTTATGAACATGAAAAAAATTGCACCCGTAGCAATGACAGCATTATTATTTGGAAGTGTAGTAATACCAGTCGCTTCAGCAAATGAAAATTCAACAGACGCACAACAACAAGTACCACAAATCCAAATTGATCCTGTACACATCTTCAACAATACCTATGGAACGGTTGAAAAAGTGAATTCAAGTGAAAATATTACATACTTCACAGTACAAGATGGTGATCAAACAAACATTTTAGAAATCACAAAGGATACACTTGTTTTCGATAATACAGGTAAAAAAGTGGAACTTAAAAAAGGAGATAAAATAGTAGCTTATACATTCGCAAACAAGCCACAAAAATTAATTTATCCACCACAATTCAATCCTGATGTTGTCATTGTTGAAACTGAGGAAGCTGGATTTGTTGAAGTTGATTACTTCTTTGAAAACTTAACGAATACTTATGAAATGTTGAAGTTAACCATTGGCGAAAATACAGAGCTTATCAATTCAAAGGGAGAGAAAGTTGCAGCGAAAGACTTAATAGAGAAAAATTTAGTAGTTTTCTATACAGCTTCAACAAAAAGTATCCCAGCTCAGACAACTCCTTCGAAAATAATTGTTCTTGATGACGAGTCTGAAAATCCAACAGAAAATACTGTAGAAGCGGAAATAGCACAAATTATCGCGACAGATTACTATGAAGTAGATGGAACAAAAATGGTTCCGTTGCGTTTGATTGCCGAAAAGCTTGGCTATAAAGTAGAGTCAACAAGTAAAGGCGCGATTGTATCAAAAGGTAATCTATCTTACACAATTACACTTGGAGAGAAAATGTTTGGTTATAACAAAGCATTACGCCCACTTAATACAGCACCTGCTTTTCTAGAAGCATATAAAACATATGTACCAGTTGAATTTGTAGAGGAATATTTAAAATAATTTAGAGACCCATATTAAGGTGCCTACCTTTGTATGGGTTTTTTGCGCCTTAAAAATGCTGAATTCATTCACTTTCTTAACTGTTATTTTAAATAAATATTTGATTATATTCCCAAAGATAATCATTGCAGGAAACTTGTGAGAGCATTTATCGTCTTAATCAATGAAGATGGTTACTTTAATGGAAGAGAGGATTTTGTGTGGAAAGAAAATTAAGGTCTAAAAAAGCGAAACCTAAAAATAAAATAGTAAAAATAACTTTAATAGTAATCGTAATTTTACTATTAACCGTAACTAGTTATGGAGCTTATGCGTTTGTTAAATTTAAAAATGCCTATGATAGTTCAAAGGTCGATTTAAAAAGAGATGGAAATAAATCAGAGCTAAGGGAAGAGGATGTTTCATTTAAAAAAGATCCTATCTCCATTTTTTTATTAGGTGTTGAAGATTACTCTAGTGAAGCGGAAAATGGTCGAGCAGACACTCAAATGGTCATTACCTTGGAGCCGGATACATCTGAAATTAGCTTAATTACAGTGCCTAGGGATGCAAGAGTTAACATAGAAAATGCAGGGGAATATACAGGTGTACATAAAATCAATGCCGCTTATAATTATGGATCGATTACAGACTATGGGGCAATTAAACTTCAATTAGAGACAGTTGAAAAATTCCTTAATATACCGATAGATAACTTTATTGCGGTAAACTTTGATGGCTTTAGAGATATTGTCGATGCTTTAGGTGGAGTAACAGTAGATGTAAAAGAGGATTTTTGGGAAGATAATATTTACGATAAAAAACGGATAGATTTTCATAAAGGAGAGTCGCATTTAAACGGGGAAGAGGCACTTGCATTTGTAAGAATGAGATACAGACCTATAAATGCTTCATACTCTCGTGAAGAAAGACAAAGACAATTTTTGACTGCAACAATTGATCAAGCAAAATCGACGAATACAATATTTAAAATTGGTCAAATTGCAGATATTTTAGGAAAAAACGTAGAAACAGATTTAGACCTTGAAGAGATTTACGCACTTCAAAAGCAATATTTGAATGCTAAAAACATATCTACGAAAACGATAGAAATAAAAGGCGAAGATCAGTATATCGACAAAGTATCTTATTTTATTCCTGATATGGAAAGCTTGGAGAAAGTAAGCATGGAATTAAGAAAAATTCTTAAACTAAAAGAAGAAAGTTTCAAAACAAACGCGGCTATTGAAAGATAAAAGATAAGAATCCATTTTGATAAATTTTTCAAAATGGATTTTTTGTATCAATAAACGGAATGTTCTGTTATTAAGTGTAGCTTTGCTTAACGTGATAAAAATTTGTTAAACTATTGGTGCTGTAATTTTTGAGAGAAAAGAGCGAAGACAATGAAAATTATTCACATAGATCAAAAATATCCTGAGGATTGGATTCGCGTATTAAATCATATTGCGAATTTATTTTTTGAGGATTCCAAGTTAAAAGTAGAAGCTGAAGGAACAGATATGACAGTGTCATTTGAATATAACATTGGTGATGATTTTTCCATTTCTACAAAAGCTGTGCTTGAGGTAGATGGTAAGCGTTATACGAATGATTACCGTATTCAATACGAATCTGGGGCTGAAGGACGTGAGCTAAATATTCGTATGAAGCGTGCTTTGTCACACGTATTTTTAGATGTGCTAGAGCAACATACGGGCATGCAACAACAGTGGGGAATTTTAACGGGCGTACGTCCGACTAAGTTGTACCATAAATTTCGAATGGCCGGAAAAAGAGATGAAGAAATTGCTGATATCCTAATTCGTGATTTCCGTTTGTCAGAGGAAAAGGTAGCGCTACTAAAAGAAATAGTTGAACGTCAGTTAGTAACGATTCCTGATATAGATGAAATCGGTAAAGAAATAAGTATTTATATAGGCATTCCTTTTTGCCCGACTAAATGTGCTTATTGTACTTTCCCAGCGTATGCGATTGGCAGCAATCGCAAGCAAGGGCGAGTTGCAACATTTTTAGATGGATTGCATATCGAATTACGTGAAATGGGTAAATGGCTGAAGGACAATAATATGAAAATAACGTCCATTTATTGGGGTGGTGGTACACCGACATCAATCGAGGCAGATGAAATGGATGCATTGTATCAGACGATGTATGACTCCTTCCCAAATCCTGATACAATCCGTGAAGTAACTGTTGAAGCGGGCAGACCTGATACGATTACGCCTGAAAAACTAGAAGTGTTAAAAAAATGGGGCATTGACCGAATAAGTGTTAATCCACAATCTTACACAGATGAGACCCTTAAAGCAATTGGTCGCCATCATACGGTACAAGAAACAATTGATAAGTTCTGGTTAGCGCGTGAATCAGGCATGAATAATATTAATATGGATTTAATTATTGGTTTACCGAATGAAGGGATTGAAGAGTTCCAAAATTCATTAGATGAATCTGCAAAAATGCAGCCAGAATCGCTAACAGTACACACATTATCATTTAAACGTGCATCAGAAATGACACGTAATAAGAATAAGTACAAGGTAGCAGACCGTGATACTGTTGCAGAAATGATGCATATGGCGCAAGTATGGACGAAGGAAAATGAATATGTACCGTACTATTTATATCGTCAAAAAAATATTTTAGGTAATTTAGAAAATGTCGGCTACAGTAAAGCTGGAGAAGAAAGTATCTATAATATTGTCATCATGGAAGAAGTACAGACTATTCTAGGGATTGGCTGTGGAGCCTCCTCTAAATTTGTTCATCCTGAGACAGGAAAGATTACACAGTTCCATAATCCAAAAGATCCTGCTGCCTACATCATGACGTTTGAAGAGGCGATCGGTAAAAAAATTGAGTTTTTAGATGAATTATATAAGGCATAAACAAGATGGCAGTCTGATGTTTTTCAGGTTGCCTTTTTTTATTCCGATAAATCCACGAAACATCCCGATAAAGCTAAAAAGTATTCCGATAAAAGCTCAGGAATGTTCTTAGTCTGAATTATAATGATGATAAGCGTCTAACTAAAATGAGTGGAGGTATAACATGAAAGTCGTTATTAGTCCAGATTCCTATAAGGGAACTTTGTCGGCCATCGAGGTAGCTAGTGCCATGCAGGCAGGAGTATTGGATGTTGATCAATCGATTGAAACAGTCATTTTACCAGTTGCAGACGGTGGAGAAGGTACACTAGAAGCACTTGTTACTTCAACAGAAGGTCAATATTTTTCGCACCGTGTGCTTAATCCATTGGGAAGAGAAATTGAAGCGAGATACGGTGTGCTTGGTGATAATGTAACATGTGTTATTGAAATGGCTCAGGCATCCGGCATTATGCTATTGCAGGATGAAGAAAAAAATCCCGAGCTTGCATCGACGTATGGGACGGGGCAGCTAATCAAGGCGGCTCTTGATAAAGGGTTTAGAAAATTTATTGTCGGAATCGGCGGTAGTGCGACAAATGATGCTGGTATAGGCATGTTAAAGGCACTTGGATTGCAACTGAAAAAAGAAGATGGCACCTTAATTGCTGATGGAGTATCGGCACTATTAGATTTATCCTCAATTGATGACAGTCAGCTAGATTCTCGATTAGCTGAAGCAAAATTTATTATTGCCTGTGATGTTGATAATCCACTGATTGGAGAGCGAGGGGCAACAGCTATTTTTGGGCCTCAAAAAGGTGTTAAAGAGCATCAAATTGCTTATTTTGATAGCTGCTTAAAGCAGTTTGCGGACATTGTTGAAAAGCATGTTGGTATTCGATTACACGATTACAAAGGGGCAGGCGCTGCAGGTGGAATGGGAGGCGCGTTAATCGCCTTTTTAAACGGCAGTTTTCATGCAGGTATTGAGATTGTGATGAATGCAGTACAGTTAAAAAAGCATTTAGAAGGTGCCGAGTTTGTAATGACAGGTGAAGGAAAATCAGATCGCCAAACATTACATGGGAAAGCGCCATTAGGTGTGGCAAAGGCTGCAACATTAGCGAGTGTACACGCTGTGTTATTGTCGGGGGCAATAGATGAAAATGATAAACCTGCATTACTTGAACATTTCACTGTAGTTGAATCATTAGTAGATGAGGCTATTAGTGTTTCGCAGGCAATGCAAGAGCCTTATTATTTTATTCGCATGAAAACTAAGAAAATGGTTGAGCATTATATACAAAATGGGTATAACTTTGATCCGTTGTAAGTTGATCTTGCGACTCAGCGAACGCCCCCAGCCCATCGGTAGCTCTCTTTTTTGTATAATAGAAAAGTAGAAAGGAAGTTAGAAATGAAAAAATTAATAGTAATGCTCCTTTGTATTTTTTTATTAGCAGGCTGTACGGAGGCGTCAAATACGAAGAAGGTATCCGTCACTGCGGGACATGAAATGCGCGTACATTTTATTGATGTAGGGCAAGGAGATTCGATTTTTATTGAATCGCCAAACGGCAAAACAATGCTTGTTGATGGAGGCGTTAAAGGAGCCGGTCAAAAGGTTGTTTCGTATTTGAAGGAACTCGGTGTGAACAAGCTTGATATAGTGGTCGCAACCCATCCTGATGCAGACCATATTGGTGGTTTAATTCCTGTGTTGAATTCGATAGATATTGGACAATTTTATGATTCAGGGAAGGTACATACATCTCAAACTTTTGAAGAGATGCTGACACTTATTGATACGAAGAATATTCCTTATAATGTTCCGAAAACCGGCGATCGTATTACGTTTGATGATGATATAAATGTGAAGGTGTTAAACGCCAATGAAAATGCAACAGATAATAATGATGCTTCTATTGTTTTAAAACTTGCATATGGCAATGTATCATTTTTATTAACAGCTGACGCGGGGGTAGCGTTAGAAAAAGAGATGATGCAGGACGATGTGAAAGCAACGATCTTAAAGGCAGGTCATCATGGATCTAACACGAGTAGCTCTGCGGAGTTCATTCAGAAAGTACATCCTGAAGTGGCAATTTTAAGCTATGGAGAGGGCAATAAGTATGGTCATCCTCATGCTGAAGTAGTTGAGCGATTACAAGCAATTGGCAGTGAAATTTACGCAACTGCAGAAGCGGGAACTGTTATCGTATCAACAGATGGGGTAAACTATGAGGTGAATTCGAAAGAATGGTCTGGAACCATCGCCTCATCACCAACAGCACCACCAACTACGAGTGCAACTGTTGAAATTGTTAATAAAGATTTAATAGAAGAAATTGTAGGCATTAAAAATAACGGTAATGAAGCAGTGTCCTTAAAAGATTGGCAGCTTATATCAATTGAAGGGCATCAAGTTTTTAACTTTCCCAATGTGACATTGCAACCAGGGAAAACGATGTATGTCACTAGTGGCTCAAATGCACGAGAAGGTCAAAACTATTTAAAATGGACAAAGAAACAGATTTGGCTGAATGATGGGGATGCTGCACAATTACGTAATGCGAAAGGGGATATTGTTAGTGAGCTCGACTAAATACACCTTAGACCGTATTGAAGATGGATATGCAGTTTTTTTGAAGTACCCAGAAGAAGAGGAGCAGCTAATCATTTTACAGTCTACTATGAATAAACCAGTGCAAGTAGGCGCTCGTGTGCTAATTGAAGAAATAGACGGCATCTACCAGATTGGAATTTTAAAAGAAGAAACGGAGCAGAAAAAGGCTGATATACAAAGCTTAATGGATAGATTGCGTAGAAAAAATCAATAGTAGAAGAGGCTAGGATTAGGCTCATCACTTAAAGTTAGGGATGGCATTTGTAAAAGCGTATGTCATGATTTTCATTGCAATTGGGACGACCCCAGGTGGAATGGACATCACCCCTACGTTATGGTGATGAGCCTAAATTTTTGCTGTTCAAATCGAAGCATGAAAAACTAAAAACGCTATGCTAAATATTTTGAATATATGCTAAAATAATTATACTAATAGGAAGCTAGGAGCTGACACAATGTCAATTAACACAATTATTTTTGATTTAGATGATACGCTATTATGGGATAAAAAATCCGTTAAAACAGCATTTGAAAAAACATGTGAATACGCAGCAACACTACATAATGTGAATCCGGCTGAGCTTGAGGACGCTGTGCGTAAAGAAGCACGTGCACTTTACGAAGGCTATGAAACATATGATTACACGGTGTTAATCGGCATTAACCCATTTGAAGGACTTTGGGGAACATTCGATGATCCAACAGAATCTTTCCAGAAAATGAAAAACATCGTACCAGGCTATCGTACAGAAGCATGGACAAAAGGCTTATTGGCTCTTGGCATGGATGATACACAACTAGGGGCGGAGCTAGGGGAGCGCTTTGTGGCAGAGCGTAAAGTGTCTCCATTCTTATATGAAGATACTTTTGATGTGCTAGATAAGCTGAAAGGAAAGTATCAACTCGTATTACTGACAAATGGAGCACCAAGTTTACAAAATTTAAAGCTTGAAATAACACCAGAAATCGCCCCATATTTTGACCATATCATTATCTCTGGGGACTTTGGCAAAGGGAAACCAGATGCCTCTATTTTCGAACATGTAATGGAGAAGGTAAGTATTACAGCAGACGATGCGATCATGGTTGGAGATAATTTAAATACTGATATTTTAGGCTCATCCCGTGTTGGTATGCGCAACGTTTGGATTAATCGTGAAAACAATGCGCCAAATGGCGTTGTTACACCAACATATGAAGTTGATTCTTTAACTGCATTATTAGAACTTGTAAATAAGCTATAAGCTAAAATGTACTGATTTGGGTGTATTCATAAACAAGGGTTGATTTTCACTCCGAGTTGACGCTTTCTGCAGTGCTTTTAGCGCAAGCTCATCCCGCAGAACTCTCCAAGCAAATAGAAAAAGCGTATTTTGAAAAAAGATTGATCAAAATACGCTTTTTCTATATACACTTGAATAAGTGAGTAATATCTCAAAATTCCTACTGAATGTCAACTTCTTATCTCTTACTTAATTATTCACATAAAAACAAACATGATTTCTCAAATCTGTTAACATCACTTGATACGAAATACCAGTGATCATCTATTTTTTTGTAATCACTATAATAATCAAACTCTTTAGCAGTCGGAAATTTACCTGTGGATGAAAAAATAAATCCTTCCTGTAAACCCTGCATATCCATAAAGGGGGGTTCAGCTGATTGGAAATAGACAAAAAAATGATCTTTCGAATGCATACCTACTCTGATCGTCTCAGATTTAACCGCATCAATATATTGCGGGGGAGTGTAATACGAGTAAAAACCTTTAGCTCCGTATCTATTTGCTTCTTTTTTTATTTCCCCATTGACTAACATACTAATGATTTCATCTCTATCATCTTTATAAAAATAAAAATTCACTTCTGTTCTAATCAATGGTGGCACTACAAGTACTATGAGTAGTGTTATTAATTGAATAATAATTGGAACCCATTTTTTTTGGAATGAATAAATGAGTGAATAAATAAAGATGACTGTAAATGACCCATATGTTATTAATGCTAACTTAGAAGATTCATTCCCGATAAGCTTAAATACTGTATAAAACAATAATAAAATACTACTTCCTATTGCAAAGTAGATTATATTTTTTTTCATAATTGCTACTCTCCTAAAACGATATAAAACTTTTAAAAGCAACCAATGGTTTCAAAATCATTGCTTCGAAATATTTTTTTATTTTAACATATCCGATTTTCCCTAACAATTCGCACAGATAAACCCCATGTTGTTGTTGCTGTCGCTTCGCTTTCGCACAGTCAAAACCATGTTGCTGTCGCTTCGCTTTCGCACAGTCAAAACCATGTTGCTGTCGCTTCGCTTTCGCTGCCCGCCGTATGTCCCCAGGAAAGCACTCAGTCGGAACGGACATCAACCTAACGTTATTGTGATGTACCAAAAAAATAAGAAGAGGCTGGGACATAAGTATGTTTTTACGACAAATTTAAAAAATTCCACATCGGAAAAGCGTGAGAAATCAACGTTTCTAAAATTGATTTCTCACGCTTTTTAAGGTTTTGACCAGTTATGTCCCGGCCTCTATCAATTAATCTATTATAGGTTAATCGCTCTTACTTCATCAATATTTTCAAGCTGTGCAACGAATGTTAGATCTTCTTCTGATACAGCATTATCGACTGTTAACATCATGACAGCTGTTCCACCAACTTGTGCACGACCAACTTGCATTGTTGCGATGTTCACATCTTTTTCTGCTAGCTTCGTTGCTACGCGGCCGATTGCACCTGGTTTGTCTGTGTTTTTAATGTAAAGAAGGTGACCTTGTGGAATAACGTCAACAACATAGTCTTCTACTTTAACAATACGTGCACCTAAACCATTTAATAATGTACCAGCAACTGTATGTGTTTCGTTAACTGTTTTAATTTCAATCGTAATTAAGCTAGTGAAGCCTTTAGCAGTTGTTGTTTTATGCTCATTTATTTTCATGCCGATACGTTCAGATAGGTAACGGGCATTTACGTCATTAACATGATTACCGTGATTTTTAGATAATAAGCCTTTTAACGCGTTTGATGTTAATGGACGAACATCATAATTTGCAACTTCACCAGCATAAGATAAGTTGATTTCTTTCACAGGCTCAGTTGTTAGTTGAGATAAGAATGAACCAAGTTTTTCAGCTAATTCAAAGAAAGGCTCCACTTGTGCAAGCAACTCTTTTGGAATAGATGGCATGTTCACTGGGTTAGTTACAGTACCTGTTTTATAGAATTTAATGATGTCGTTTGAAACGTCAACCGCTACTGATTCTTGTGCTTCAATTGTAGATGCACCTAAGTGAGGTGTTGCAATTACTTCTGGTAAAGTAAGTAGCTTGTGATCTGTTGCTGGCTCAGTTACGAATACGTCAAGAGCAGCACCAGCTACTTTACCTTCAACGATTGCATCATATAAATCATCCTCATTGATAATACCGCCACGTGCACAGTTAATGATACGCACGCCATTTTTCATCATAGCGAATTTTTCTTTGTTAATTAGGTTGCGTGTCTCAGGAAGAAGTGGTGTGTGTACTGTAATGAAATCTGCAGCTGCACAAATTTCTTCAACTGTTGATTTTGTTACCCCTAATTCTTTAGCACGTTCATCTGTTAGGAATGGATCGTATGCCATAACGTTCATGCGTTGACCTTTTGCACGATATGCAACTTCAACACCGATACGACCGAAGCCTACAACACCTAAAGTTTTATTTTTAAGCTCAACCCCAACATAAGATTTACGATCCCATTTACCATTTTTAAGTGTATTGAATGCTTGTGGGATGTGACGAGCAAGTGAAGTCATCATGGCAATAGTGTGCTCAGCAGCAGAGTTAGTGTTACCGTCTGGTGCATTTACAACGATAATCCCATGTTCAGTTGCAGCAGTTAGATCGATGTTGTCTACACCTACTCCAGCACGTCCGATAAGTTTTAAGTTTTTAGCCGCTTCAATTACTTCACGTGTTACCGTTGTTTGAGAACGTACTAGTAAAACATCTACATCTGCAATTTTTGCGATTAATTCTTCTGGTGCAAGACCAGTATCAACAATGATATTTAAGTCTAGGTCTTGTTCTTGTCGTAGTGGGAAAATACCATCTTCACTTAGTGGGTCAGCGATAAATACGTTAATTGCCTTTGTTGCAGTAGTCATTTGTAATTAGCTCCTTTTAATTAAAAAATGTTAGTGTTCTTTATAGACAAAACAGTCTGAATTTTACGGAGATAGTACATCTTATACTATACAAATCTCCTTTGTAGAAATGAACAATAAAAAAGCCCTCCGCGCCTTACAAACACAAATATTGTGTTGTAAGGGGCGAAAGGCATAATAAACATTGGTTCGCGGTACCACCCTTAATCACTGCTTAAAAAATTTCTAGCAGTCTTAGCTATATGCGTAACGTGCATGTGACGGATAAGCTTACTTTGGAGATGTTCGGCTTATCTATTCAGGAGTGGAACTATTATCGTAGAAATCACTGATTTACACCAACCATCAGCTCTCTTTGGATTTTCTAGCGACTAGCGTGTCTCCGTCGTTATATTTTCGTGTGATTTAATTGTTAACATCATAATCCTTATTGTTCACCTTTGTCAACATTATTTCTGAAAAAGATTAAAATTCATGACTCCAGATGTCTGAAATACAACCAAATACGAACGTTTATTCATTGAACATAATTAATTGTTCGTGTTTCAAGAGAGGGCAATGAAAGCGCTACCGATATATGTTAAGTCAGATTACATGCACGTTTAACAAATATTTGAGGTCGAAAATTATACGATGGAAACTTTCTTTGTTTAGTGGAGGAAAGCGAACATTTTTTTCTTGTCACAATTTTGTCAAAATTACGATGTGTAGAAGGTAAACCGTCAATTAGAGAAGAATGTAAGTAAGGAAGATTGATTTTTAGGGGGTGTAGAATGATGTATGATGTAGCAATTGTCGGTGCAGGATTGGCAGGGTTAGTAGCTGCCTGTGAGTTAGCGGATGCAAAGAAAAAAATTCTATTAGTAGATCAAGAACCTGAAAATTCAATGGGGGGACAGGCATTTTGGTCCTTTGGGGGTATTTTTTTAGTGAATTCACCCGAGCAAAGAAGGCTTGGTATTAAAGATAGTAAAGAGCTTGCGTGGCAGGATTGGCAAGGAACGGCTGGCTTCGATCGCTTGGAGGATGAAGATTCGTGGGCATACAAATGGGCTAGAGCTTATGTAGATTTTGCAGCTGGTGAAAAATATAGCTGGTTAAAGTCTATGGGAATTAAGTTTTTTCCAGTCGTCGGTTGGGCAGAACGAGGGGGATCCTTAGCAGGCGGCCACGGTAATTCAGTACCTAGATTCCATATCGTTTGGGGAACCGGACCAGGTATTGTAAAGCCTTTTGTTGAAAAAGTGAAAAAGGCCATAAAGAATGGTTTTATAGATTTTAAACCAAGACATCGTGTAGATGAATTTATGCAACAAGATGGAAGGATAACGGGGATTAGTGGAACAGTTTTGGCGCAAAGCTATGCAAACCGTGGTGAAAAAAGCTCTAGATTGGGCATAGGTGAATTTTCTTATGAAGCTGGAGCGGTTATTGTGGCCAGCGGTGGAATAGGTGCAAATTTTGATTTAGTTAGAAAAAGTTGGCCAACACGACTTGGAACACCACCGAAAAATATGGTCTGTGGTGTACCTGCTTATGTAGACGGTAGAATGTTAGAAATTACGGAGCATGCCGGTGGACGTATCGTTAATCGAGACCGCATGTGGCATTATACAGAAGGCTTGAAAAATTGGGACCCTATTTGGCCCAATCACGGTATTCGAATTTTGCCGGGCCCTTCATCATTATGGTTTGATGCAGAGGGCAATCGATTTAAAGCACCTAATTTTCCTGGTTTTGATACGTTAAGTACATTAGAAGCCATTCAAAAAACTGGCTATGATTACTCATGGTTTATTTTAACGGAAAAAATTATTGAAAAAGAATTTGCCTTATCGGGCTCTGAGCAAAATCCTGATTTAACAAATAAAAGTATTATGGATGTTCTGAAACGTGTTTTGCCAGGGCCACCTGCTCCCATTCAAGCATTTAAAAATTATGGTGAAGATTTTGTTATTGCTAATGATTTAAAGGAATTAGTTGATGGAATGAACAAATTGGCTGGCAATGACCTTCTCGATTTTATCAAAATAAAAGAGCAAATTTTAGCAAGGGATCGTGAAATGGACAATAAATTTTCAAAGGACTTACAGGTTAATGCTATTCATGGCGCAAGAAACTATGTAGGTGATAAATTTGTGCGCGTTGCGAAGCCCCATAAAATATTAGATCCTAACAATTGGCCACTTATTGCGGTTCGCTTAAATATTTTAACGCGTAAAACATTAGGGGGCTTACAGACGAATTTGAATGGTGCTGTGTTAGGTGCGGATGGTCAGCCTGTACCAGGTTTATTTGCAGCTGGAGAAGTTAGTGGTTTTGGTGGCGGCGGTGTACATGGGTACCGTGCATTAGAGGGGACGTTTGTTGGAGGTTGTTTATTTAGTGGTCGTCAGGTAGGGCGTTACTTAGCAAAAGGAGAATGAAGGAAATTTAAGTGTGGAAAATCGCTCGGGTATGTCGATTAAGTTTATTCCTTTACAGACAATGAATAAATCCTCAAAAATATGAAAGAGCATCACCACAAAATGGATGATGCTCTTTTTTCTTATAAAGAAGAATTTTGAACTTGAGCGATTTTAGCGATTTGTTCCTCAATTTGCTCTTTTGTCCAACCATTCTCTTCAACGAAGAAGTTACGTTTTGCGCGGCGGCATCCGTCTGAACAGCTACGCATATAAAAGGCCTCATGCTTTTCCTCGCAAAGCATTAATTTATGGCATTCAGGATTTGCACAGTTTGTATAACGTTCTGTCGGTTCACCAGTAAAGAAATCCTTACCGACAATCACATGCTCAACCTGATTAATGGGTACACTGCGACGACGATCAAAGACGAACATTTGCCCATCCCATAGTTGGCCTTTTACTTCAGGATCTTTAGCATACGTGGCAATACCACCATGTAATTGGCCAACACTTTCTCCATAGCCTTCACGTTTTAACCAGCCAGAGAATTTTTCGCAGCGGATACCACCTGTGCAGTAAGTTAAAACTTTCTTGTCAGCAAAATCTTCTTTGTGGGCCTCCATCCAAGCTGGTAAGTCACGGAAGTTTTCTATATCTGGACGAATAGCGCCACGGAAATGTCCAAGGTCATATTCATAATCATTGCGTGCATCAATAACTACCGTATTATCTTCCTGCATACGTTCCATAAATTCCTTTGGTGATAAATAATCGCCTGTTATTTCTAAAGGATTAATATCGTCTTCTAAACCAAGGTGCACAATTTCTCGACGTGGGCGAACATGCATTTTTTTAAAGGTATCCTCTTCAGCTTCATCAATTTTCCACATAATGTCGCTAAAACGAGGATCTGCCTTCATATGATTCATGTAAGCATCAGTTTGCTCGACTGTACCTGAAACGGTTCCGTTAATGCCTTCATAGCCAACTAAAATACGACCAAGAAGCCCGATATCTTTACAAAGTGCTAAATGTTCCTCTGCGAATGCCACAGGGTCTTCAATAGCTATATATTTATAATAAAGTAATACACGATAGTCTTTCTGTGTCACAATTATTAACCACCTTTAAATCAATATTCGTCATTAAATATAGCATAACAAGTGCAATTTTGCGTAGGATAGAAGGAGTTTTCTAAAAAAACACGAATAGTACATAGTGAATGACTATTCATATTTGGGGGTGTTGGGATGGAATTTTCAACGATTACATTAGAGAAATTAGAACGCCGTGCAACATTAACATTAAATCGTCCACATGCCATGAATGCTATGGACGACGTGATGATGCGCGAACTAGCAGAATGCTTTGAGGCACTACAGCAAGAACAAGAAATACAAATTCTCGTTATTCGCGGAGAAGGAAAAGTCTTTTCAGCAGGTGGCGATATTAAAGCGATGCTAGATCCAGATAAGCCACTTAATATTAATGAGGCAATGGTTTACTTAACACGTATTGTCAAAGCATATTACCAGCTACCGATGATTGTCATTGCAGCGGTTCATGGAGCATCAGCTGGATTAGGCTTTAGTCTAGCGCTAGGGGCAGACATAGTGGTGGCATGTGAAAATAGTAAGCTTGCTATGAACTTCATCGGCATAGGGCTGATCCCTGATGGTGGTGGCCATTTCTTTATGAAGGAACGTGTGGGTACAGTCAAAGCTAAACAAATGATTTGGGAAGGAAAGGTGCTAACTGCATCGGAAGCACATGATGAAGGGTTAATTGACTACGTTGCACCAGATGGGACTGTTTTTGCGATTACTGACCAACTAGTAGGAAAAATGCTTGCTTCTCCAATTGCATCGATGATTACGACTAAAAAAATTCTACATGCTCAAAATTTACCGCAACTAGAGAGTATTTTATCTATGGAAGCAGCGGGGCAAGAAGCGATGCGTAAAACGACGGATCATTTAGAGGGAATTCATGCATTTGTAGAGAAAAGAGCACCTGCTTTTGTAGGAAAATAGATTTAACTTCTTTCATTGGGTGTCCAAACACCCGCCACGTCCTGTGGCAATAACTGAGTGACCAACATCATGTTGCTACCGCTACGATTTTGCGCAAAAAACATCTGTTGGCCTAAAAGGCGCGTAGTAAATTGTACTACGTGCCTTTTACTAGCCATTTTTAGACATGAAATAAGATTAATTTACCCGAAGAGTTAACAAGACGATGAGTTTTGTTGGCAACACCTTTTTCTTCGATCTGCTGTAAACCGCTGATTTTTGCAGCCTCATCGTTTTCGAATGTCCAAGTTTCATCAAATAATGTTTCCCCAGTTTTTTCAAAAGCCGTAAAGCGATAATTCTCCATACAAACCCCACCCTTTACTTAAATATATATCTATTATACATAGAAGATTTATAAACTTCACGGTAAAACTAGCGAATATTTCGATAAATTATGAAAGTTGTGGAAAGTTTAAGGCAATACTATTAATGAATATTTGTTGAATACATTTCTCATCTAGTGGGAATTATGATAAAATAGAACAAATATTCGGTTCTGGCGTGATTCACGAATGTCTCATTATAAAAATGAGGTACGTAAAAATTGATAAATTATAAAATCGGCGATTCCGATGTACTCAATAATTTACTGCGTTGCGAGTGAAAAAGAATGAAGTTAAGGTATAGATTATTTAATACTTGAGGTGGTTGGATGTCAGCAATTCGTTTTTTCCATATGGCGGATTTACATTTAGATAGTCCATTTAAGGGCTTATTTGGTTTACCCGAGCAAAATTTCAAAAAGATTCGAACAAGTACTTTCGAAGCTTTTGATAAAATTATTCAAAAGGCTATTCAGGAGAAACCTGATTTCTTACTGATTGTCGGTGATATATATGATGGTGAAAATCGAAGTTTACAAGCACAAAGACGATTTCAAGAGGCTATGGAAAAACTCTTTCAGCATAATATCCCTGTCATTTTAAGTTATGGGAATCATGATCACTTAAATGGTGCTTGGACGCGTTTTGCTTTACCGAGCAATGTCTATGAGTTACCAGCTGAAACTAGTGTTGTGCAATTAAACATACGTGGTCAACAAGTCAATATTTATGGCTTCAGCTATAGTGACCGTCATATAACGAAATCAATGATTGATAGTTATCCTGTTGCACAGGACCAGCATGTTATTCATATTGGTATGCTTCACGGTAGTGAGGCTAGCGATACTTCACATGCTGTTTACGCTCCTTTCACAAAAGATCAACTGCTTGAAAAAAACTATCATTACTGGGCTTTAGGACATATTCATAAACGACAATTTTTACATCAAAATCCACCGATTGTTTATCCAGGCAATATTCAAAGCCGACATCGGAAAGAGCAAGGGATAAAGGGTTTCTATGACGTAACTTTGTCACAATCCTCTACAGATTTGGAATTTGTACCGACATCTGCTGTTGTTTATAACACGGTAGAGGTTGATTGTGCGAATGTGTTTCATGCAAATGAACTACTTAAAAAATGTGAAGAAGTTTTGATGCTTAATCGTCAAGAGTTTGGGGCGTCTGTTGTTGAACTTCATTTGAAAAATATAGATGAACAATCACAATCTTTATTTGAACATGCTACAGTTGACGCATGGCTAGAAACTATTCGAGAAGCCGAGGATGGAATTGAACCGATGTGCTGGGTGCAAAAGCTCGTGTTACATCAAGCGTCCATATTGTATGAACATACTGCTGCGACTGAATCCGTGATGAATTTAATGGAGGAATGGGATATTTCTGAATGGAAGGATATTTTAAAGGAACTATACCAACATGCTGGCGGTGCAAGGCTGATTGAACCTTTAACAGAGCAAGACATTAAAAATTTAATGCACGACGCACAAGAATTATTAGCAGAAGAAATTCAAAGGGCGTGAATAACATGCTAACGATACAAAAAATCCAAATTTATGGCTTTGGAAAGCATGAAAATATCACCATTACTTTACGCGAAGGGGTTACCATTTTTTATGGTATGAATGAAGCGGGGAAAACGACCATTCAACAGTTTATTTTACAAATGCTTTTTGGATTTCCTACGAGGCAACAGGCACAACGTAAATATGAGCCGAAAGCATCGACTAAATTCGGTGGTCAGCTGACGATTTGGCATCCAACGTATGGGCAATGCACGATCGAACGTATGAAAGGAAAGGCAGCTGGAGATGTTACGGTCTATTTAGAAGACGGAACAATGGGGCATGAGGAGCTTTTAGCAAAGCTATTATATGGTTATTCAAAAGCCTCCTTTGAGTCTATTTTCTCCTTTTCATTACACGAGCTACAGGGCATTGAAAAAATGTCAGAGGAGGAGCTAACACATTTGTTACTTGCCTCTGGAACAACTGGGATACAACAACTATCAACTCTAGAAAAGAAATTGGACAAAGATGCTAGTGAGCTTTTTAAAAAAGCAGGCAAAGTGCCACTCATTAATCAAAAATTGGAGCATTTAAAAAAGCTAGAACGTACGATTAAACAAGAGCAAGGTAATATTCAGACCTTTGAGGATAAATTATTACAATTACAGCAGCTCGATTTAAGGCTAGAGGGCTTATATAGTCAACAAAAAACAGAGCAGCAAAATTGGGAGCAACTCACAATTTTGAGGCAGGCTATGCCACTTCTAAAGCAGCAAAAGTCTTTCGAACAGACGCAAAAAAGCTATGAACATGTGCAGTTTCCTCCAGAAGGGATCCGACGCTATGAGCAATTAAAGGATCGACTTATGCATGAAACACTGCAAATGGAGCAGCTGAAGGATCAGTATCAGGGACTGCAACGTAAGCTACAATTAACAGTGGACGAGCAAGTTATTACTGAGATGTCTCGTCTTGTGAACAAGGAAGCAACATGGAATCAGTTAGTTGTAAAGGAACAGAACTTAATGGATGAGCTGTATTTAATCGAGCAAGAAATAGAAGCTCAGTTCCGTTTATTAGGTGTTCAGGAAAAAACAGCGCAAGATATTTTGCTTGAAGAAACCGTATCATTACAGCAAGAGGAACAATTTCAACAACAGTTAAGCCTATTGGAAGAAGCAGAAGAAGAGCTGAAATTTCATTTGCGTTCGTTAGAGCAACTACATGCAGAATTAGATACAATTGCTCAACTGCAACAACAGCTTCACCAGGAGTCATTAATTACGGAGGAAGAACATATTTTAGCACAGTGGCCACAGCGTAAGCGAAAGCTTGAACAATTGCGTTATGGAAGGTCACAACGCTCGAAACAACAACAACCAAGTATTTTTATATTTATTGTATTAGCTATAAGTATACTGTCGTGTATCTATGGTGTTATGGAAAAAAATATGGCTGTTATTGTTGTAGGAGCGGTTATGTCACTCATCATTATTTTATATTTAAAATTTGCTAGACAAGCTCATGAAGCGCCGAGTAAACAACAGAGTCAGCAAATGCGTGAGTTAGAGCAGGAGGAAAATATTGCTCAGACTATCCTGCTAAAAAAACAAAAATTTGAGGATCGATTGTTGCATGCAAATGAGCAACAGCAAGAAAAAGAACGTCAATATGTGAAACTTGAATATAAAATTCAACGGGCTGAGCATGTAAGTGAAGAGGCTACTCAGTTGCTCCACCATTTTTTAGGGCGCTATCGGTTAGAGGGAAATATACCGAAAACATTATTACCAGAACTGTTTATGCGCATTCGTGGTGCTCAAGAGTTGGCAGCAAAAAAGAAGAGTACATTTACGCTTTTACAAACGATACAAGCGGAGAAAAACGAGTTACTAGAACAGATACAGCGAGTCTTAAAGACAGAATATAGTGAGCAAGAAATCTTTATGCATTTACGTACTACATTTCTTACTTTACAGCAGGAGCAACAAATATCCCAACAAGCAAAAGAGCAGTTGACTAGTCTGCAGACTAAAATGCAAGGAGTGCAATCACATATAGACAGCTATGAGTCTGAAATTACTCAGTTATTTAATGCTGCGAATGTACAAACAGAGAAGGGCTATTATGAAACACATGAACAATTTGAGCAACAACAACAAATAAAAACAGAACTTCAAGCCATTCAGAGTCAGCTAGCCTCGCTAAATGTAGACAACAAGCAGTCACTGCTAGAAGAGGAACAGCTAAATGAAAAACTGCTTACTTTAGAAGAAGAACGAGGAACAATGCAGGTAGCGATCGATCATTGCTTAGAACAACGTGCGACACTGCAAATCCAAAAGGAGAATCTTCTAAATGACGAGAAATATGGCCAGTTGCTTCAACAGTTTGAAGAAGAGAAATCAGTGTTGCAACAGCTGATAGGACAATGGGCTTCAAAAAAAGCATTGGCTACTGCGATCCATGAAACATTGTTCAGCCTAAGAGAAGAAAAACTACCTCATGTTTTGACAGAAGTTAATGCAATATTTAATACGTTTACAGGTGGGCGTTACGATAAGCTTTTAATAAACGATGAAGGCTATTTTGTTGCACAGGATGTTTCTGGATTACGTTATCAAATGGCAGAATTATCACAGGCTACAAAGGAGCAAGCTTATATTTCGTTGCGTATGGCACTAGCAAAAACGCTAACAACCTCTGCTCCATTTCCATTTATTATGGACGATCCTTTTGTCCATTTTGATCGAAACCGTACAGACAAAATGGTACAATTAATGAAAGAAGTAGGATATGAACGTCAAATTTTATATTTTACTTGCCATGACGCGATGCTCGAGCATTGGCAGAAAGACCAAATTGTCGATGTAGGAGCACTAGCAAATGAAAGGGGAGTGGCGTCAACATGAAGGGTATTACGACGCTCCAGGTTGGAGAAACAGTCGATCAATTTTTATTAATTAAACAGGCGACAAAAGGGGTTACCACAGTCGGAAAGCCATTTATGTCACTGTTATTACAAGATAAAAGTGGAGATATTGAAGCAAAGCTATGGGATACAAATGAAGATCATGAAAAAATGTATCACGCTGAAGCAATTG
The DNA here is from genome assembly GCF_050280125.1 of Lysinibacillus sp. NPDC093692. Taxonomy (NCBI): domain Bacteria; kingdom Bacillati; phylum Bacillota; class Bacilli; order Caryophanales; family Bacillaceae; genus Lysinibacillus; species Lysinibacillus sp. NPDC093692. Next base: position 66,647 of record NZ_JBNNUW010000012.1, on the reverse strand, counting down.
TCCGTGTAGGTGGAGAAATTCATGACTATCGTGGCAAAAATCAATTACGTATCAAGGCAATCCGTGTTGCAAAACCAGAGGAGGGAATTGCTATTAATGATTTAGTTCCTTCCTCGGCAACTCCAAAAGAAGAACTATATGAAGAATTGACGCAATTTTTCTTTGATATTAAAAATCCGAATATATCACGAATTACACGTACAGCTATTAAAAAACATCAGGATGCTATTTTAGTCTATCCAGCTGCTACGAAAAATCATCATGATTATGCATCTGGTCTATTAGATCATATGGTGTCCATGTTGAGACTAGGAAAAGCAATTGCTGATTTATATCCTACGTTAAATCGAGATTTGTTATATGCAGGGATTATTCTACATGATATTGGTAAAGTAGTTGAATTATCAGGACCTGTTGCAACAATGTATACGGTTGAAGGGAATTTACTTGGTCATATTACTATTATGGTCAATGAAATAGCCAAGATTGCTAGTGAACTAGAAATCGAGGGCGAGGAAGTCATGCTATTGCAACATATGGTACTATCTCACCACGGTAAAGAAGAATGGGGTAGCCCTAAAAAACCGATGATTCAAGAAGCGGAAATCTTACATTATATTGATAATATTGATGCGAAGATGAACATGCTAACAAGAGCATTAGGCAAAACAGCGCCAGGCGAATTTACGGAAAGACTATTTCCACTTGATAATCGATCGTTTTATAAACCGACTATATAGTAAATTCAAAGGTTGGGGATTACATTTTTCTTCATTTAGCAGACATTTTTGTATAAAAAGGGTTACGCCTGTATCGGCGTAACCCTTTTTCATATAGTAAAGTAACAACTAGTAAGATTATTTTTCAGAATCTTTTTCTTTGTCGTCTTTACTTTCTTTTTGAGCTTTTTCTTCAGCTTTTTTAGCTGCTTCTTCAGCAGCTTTAGCTTGCTCCTCACTTGTTGTTGTAAGAGCTTCAATAGCAGGTTCTAATTCTTTATCAGATGTTTTTACATCAGCATCTTTTGCCATTTTTGCAACGATATCTTTAAGAATTTGTTGATCTTCACCTGTTTGCTTTAATTTAGCTAGCATTTGTGTACGGATGTTTTTCTCTTCGTCTTTGAATGAACCAACACCTTTTACATCACGCTTTTCCGTAACTTCAATAATGTGGAAACCAAAGCTTGATTGAACTGGTTCACTTAATGTTTTTAAAGGAAGGGCATAAGCCGCGTCATTAAATTCATCTACCATTGCACCAACAGAGAACCAACCTAGCTCTCCGCCATTTTGAGCAGAGGTAGTATCAGTTGAGTATTCTTTTGCTACATCCGCAAAAGAAGCGCCACCTTTAATTTTAGCAATGACTTCTTTAGCTGTCTTCTCATCTGCTACTAAAATATGGCGAGCATTTAACTCAGTTTTCATTTGCTCATAATGTTTTTTTACATCTGCTTCTTTAAACGCTTTTTCTTGTAAAGCCTTTTCTGAAAGAAGTTCAATACGTAAAGCATCTTTATAGCCTTCCTCAGTTAAGCCACTTGCAGCCAGTGCATCGGCGAAGCTATCACCGAATTGTGAAGCAGTTGCGTCATAGGCCTCTTTGATTTCTTTATCTGATACTTTGTATTTATCAGATAATACTTTTTCAGTCATCATTTGTTGAATTATATGAGATCCTGCTAAAGTTTTTGATGTTTTGTTAAAGTCAGCAACTGTAATGTCACCTACTTTTGAAGTTGCGATTGTTTTGTTGTCGTCTCCGCTACAAGCACCAAGTGCTAATACTGAAGCAGCTAATGTTAAAGATAAAACTGTCTTTTTCATAGTGGATATTCTCTCCTTATATGGTTTCGTCCCATTTTTTACTATAACATAAACGATTTAAAAACAAAATGGTTCCCCTTGAGTATAGCCTATATTTCATATTTGCAAGCGCATAGGATATAGAAAAGAAAGGGGGTGAAGTTATGGGCAGCGGAGGATACGGTGGTGGCGGCGGCTACGGCTCAGGCTCAGGCTTTGCTTTATTAGTTGTGTTATTTATTTTATTAATTATTGTTGGTGCAGCGTTCCTATACTAATTAATAAAAATAACGAAAAGCTAAGGGTTTAATTTCCTTAGCTTTTTTTAACAATGTAAAGGCATTCGCGCAGTCCACTTGAAGTCACGTTCCATTAAATATAATTGATCAGATCGCGCGGTCACATAAGGCGTTCGATTTACCTCTGAACGTTGACTGGCGCGGATCACTTTTCTTTTTAACTATACTGCATATAAAACTTCAATATAAAATGAGACAAGTAAAATTGTAATAAGTATATTTATAGTTCGGAATACTTTTGGTTGGTTTTCTTCGGGAATTTCACGTCGCATGCACAGCGCATAAGTCATGCGGTTTATTTGAAATAAATAGAATACCGAGAATAGAACTACAATCATTAACAGCAAGTCTATTCCTCCCCTCTTTCAATAGTAATAGCATAACAAAAAACGTTAATAAAACACAAGTACAAGCAATTTAGTGAATAGTAGGTGGCACTAAAATTTCATAGCCTTTAGGCGTCTCCTCAATCTGGGAGTCTTTAGGTGAATTTAATAAATATTTTACATATAGAATATCTATTACACATAGACTACAGTGGTAAGCTAAAAGTAATGTACCATAATGAGTATACGCAGGGAATAGTAGTGTACCCAATAAAATGCTTGTATTTAGTACTATAAATGGTGAAAGTAAAGCTAAAATATATCGGTTTTTCGATAAAGGTTCACGGATACGCATGTGAAGAACAGGAATAACATAAAATTGGGTACGCACACGCAATTTTAATTGCTGACGTAAATCATATAATGCTAGAAAGTGTAAGCATTTATGAATTGGGTAAATTGCAAATATAGCAATAACAAAAAGCCAAAACAAACGATCTGTATAGTGCTCATCATTAAATAAATTAAATGTCACATAGGAAAGCGAAAAGACAGTAAAAAAAACAAGTACAGACATGATCATAATACGCGTTGTTCCGTAATGATGTTCCAGATTTAATATTTTCCAACAATGCATGATTATCAACTCCGTAATATGAATGGTCTATTTAATTTAAATTGATTTATATTAGAATGCAAGAAAAAGGAGGTATCTCAGAAATATTTCTGAAATACCTCTTTAATTATAAGCTTTTACGGCCATTAGGTTTAGATTACGAACAACTAACGCTAAAAGCCTAGTAGTTTCACTTTTATCCTTTTACAGTTGAACGTTCTTCGATCGTGTCAAAGGATTCACGGAAGTGCTGGAAAGAACGCTCAAAAATGTCGATGAAGTCCTCTCCATATATATTGCGAATAACAGCCATAACATCTAAAAATTCTGGGAAACGACCGTATAAGTCTTTTAAAGCTAATGAACCTTCTAACACAGAATGATAAGTATTATGATAATTGCTATTCATTTCAACAATAAGTTCTGTACCTGCTTCTGTTAACTCAACATACGTATTACGCTTGTCGTCATCACGCTTTGAAAACTTAAGGAATCCACGCTCTTCTAATTTTTTTGAAAAATTAAATGCAGTGGAAACGTGCATTACTCCAAATTTCGCCACATCAGAAATTGAAGCCCCTTTTAAATGATACGAAATCCATAAAATATGATGTTCATTAATATTTAAATCGTAGGGTTTAATCCATTGCTGCCAATCTTTTTCAACTGCTTTCCATAAGGCTTTTGATATTTGCGCAATTCTTTGACTATAAAGCATCGCTTCTTTTTGAGTGTACAATTCCTCTGACAAAGCCATCACCTACTGCTTTCTTTAACATTTTAAAAATATTATAGCAATAAAGGAAAAAAGTTTAAAGTTAGAAAAATTAAAAAATTGAAAAGTGGTTAAAAAATAACATTTTACCAATAGAAATTAATAAAAATATATAATCTTATTTAATCGGAAAGGACTTTAGTCGCTAACTTTTTCTTGCGGTTTTTTCTTTTTTTCTGTAAATTGTGCAACGTTTTTCTCGATTTCGCTTATTGAATTCTGTAATGCATCTATTTCTTGTTGTAAGTTATTTTTTGAAGGTTCTATTTCTTCAGTGAATGTAGTAATAGTTTGTTTTAAATCATTTATTATTAGTGGTATATTATTTTTTATTTCATTAGTAAGCGAATGAACAGATTGTTTTACTGTGCCTGCTTGCTGTTTTACATCCAAAAGTTTGTCCTTTGTACTTTCAGCATTTGCTCGCAAATTAGCGCGTAATTGTTGTCCTGATTGAGGAGTTGAAAGAAGTACAGCGATTGTACCACCGACGATCCCAGCTCCAAGTCCAAATAAAAATGGTTTTGCTTTCATATCGATTACCTCATTCCTGTAATTATCATGTGTTACCTACTATTAAACCATGAAATGCAAATATACAAAAATAAAAAAGAAACTAAACGAGTGGTTTTGAATCACGGTTTAGTTTCTTTTGAAGATAAAGGTGTATTTTCTAATTGTATGCACCTTTTATTAAATTGAAATAGCTGTTTGGAATTTAGAGCGTTTCACTAATTTTGCAACTATAGGATAAATAATTGCAAAAGCAATGACATTAAATGCTACAGCAGGTAATACAACCCCTACAAACAGTACAGCGAATGTTGCACCAACATTTGCGTTGAATACAAAAAGTGCTACTGCTAAAAAGACAGTTCCAGATAAAATTGTTCCTAAGCCAACTAAGCTAGCAGATACTATAAAGTTGCTTGCCAATTTTTTTAGCACAATTAAAATCGCTAAAAAAACAAAGCCCGTTACTGCTTTATCGATAATGTTTGGAACAAGACCAGCTGGAAACGTTGTAAATAAACCTGACAGTACACCGGTTGCTAAAGAAAGTAAGAATGTTTCTTTAACAGTAGGGAACAATAAAATGCCAATAAACATCATTGTTAGCATGAAATCAGGCTTCATGCCGTTTACCATACCTGGTGTGACCACATAAAGTGTAGCACCAACACCGACTAAAAGGGCCATTAATACTAAATTCTTTGTATTCATTTCTAATCTCTCCTCGACTATGCTAATCTTTTTTGTCTCCTAACGTGTCCTCATGACCGTTAGCGAAACTTATTTGTGAGTGTACGATATAAATCTTTAAATTGCAATAAGAAATTATTTAAGGTTGGCTTTAATGCTTTCCGCAACATCAGATAATTGCTCTGGTGTATATTTTTGTGTTTGCCAATTTAATCCCAAGCCTTCTTTTTCATCGTAACGAGGAATAAAATGTAAGTGGTAGTGGAAAACAGTTTGTCCAGCTGCAGCACCATTATTATTAATCGTATTAAGTCCAATTGGGTTAAAAGCAGCTTTTATAGCATTCGCAATTTTGGGTGCAGCTGCATATAAATTACGAGCTACTTCCTCAGGCATCTCAAATAGGTCCTTACAGTGATGCTTTGGAATTAATAGGGTATGTCCCTTCGCTACAGGTGAAATGTCAGTAAATGCATAGACATGTTCGTCTTCATAAATTTTTGTACTTGGGATGGATCCATCAATGATTTTGCAAAATAGGCAATCGCTCATTCGAAAATTCCTCCTTATTATATATGTACATACATTCTATCATACTCATAACTGTATCATTTGCTAATTTTTGATAAAATATAAACGAGAAGAGGAGTGATGGTATGACGGTATTAGAGGTACAACATGTGACAGGTGGTTATACAAGAAAGCCGGTTATTAAAGATTTATCATTTTCGATTGGAAAAGGAGAGCTTGTTGGCTTAATTGGCTTAAATGGAGCTGGTAAAAGTACAACGATTAAGCATATCATCGGAACGATGCTTCCAAAAGAAGGAGACATACGTTTAAATGGTGTGACGTTAAAGGAAAATACGGACAAGTATCGTACAGCATTTTCTTACATCCCTGAAACACCTGTGTTATATGATGAGCTAACATTACGTGAACATTTAGAATTAACGGCGATGGCTTATGGTCTAGATGAAGCAACACTTGAAGCTCGTTCGCAATTATTATTAAAGGAATTTCGAATGGAAAAACGACTGAATTGGTTCCCATCGCATTTCTCAAAAGGTATGCGTCAAAAGGTTATGATTATGTGCGCCTTTTTAGTCAATCCAAGTCTTTACATTATTGATGAACCTTTTGTGGGACTCGACCCGCTTGGGATTCAATCCTTGCTTGATCAGATGGATGAAAAGAAAAAAGAAGGCGCTTCTATCTTAATGTCTACGCACATTTTATCGACCGCTGAAAAGCATTGTGACCGTATCATTTTATTGCATGAAGGACGCGTGCGAGCACAAGGGTCAATGGAGGATTTACGCAAGGCATTTGCGATGCCACATGCGACATTGGATGATTTATATATTGCAATGACAAAGGAGCGCGACCATGAAGAACTTGCGTGATGTATGGTCCTCTCGCTTTATGCACTATATAGGTGAAGTGCAAAAATATATGCGATTTATTTTTACGGGGCATATAGCGATTGTACTAGTATTTCTTATTGGAGCAGGGGGCTATCAATATAGTGAATGGCTGAAAATTGTACAGTCTGATTTTCCGGCAGAGGTTTTAATTGCAGTGGCAGTGGGGATTTTACTAGCATTTAGTCGTCCAACTTCACTTTTGAGAGAGCCAGACCAAGTGTATTTATTACCTTTAGAATCGAAAATGTCATATTATTTTAAAAAGGCGTTAGCGTGGACATTTTGGTCACAGGTTTGGATTGTGGCAATTGTTTATATCGTAAGCATCCCTTTACTTAAGGCTGTTACTGAATTAACAACATCTGAAATTTGGTCAGTATTTCTACTTATTATTATATTGAAGTATTTTAGCGTGCAAGGTGAATTTAGTTATCGTTTTAGTGAACGTGGTCAAATGATTTGGGTGGACAGGCTAATTCGAGCTGTTATCTTTGGTATTACTGTGTACATGGCGCTTCAAATGCAGCTTATTTTAGCTACTGTTGCTGCTGCAGTTGGATGTGTGTATATTGTAATATTTAGAAAAAAATGTGCTGGTGAGCCTATTCCGTACGAGCACTTTGTAAAGCTGGAACAAAATCGCATGATGAGTTTCTATCGCTTTGCTAATTATTTCACGGACGTTCCACATTTGCGAGGTAGTATCCGTCGTCGTGGTTGGCTTGATTGGCTTTATAAATTTGTGGCATACAAGAAAGACAATGCCCAAAAGTACTTAGTGTTCCGTACATTCGTCCGAACAGATGATCATTTTTATTTATGGCTCCGATTAACAGTAATTTCAGCTGCTATTGCAGCCTTTGTAGATATCCCAGTCGTTACATGGATTATTGCAGGTGCATTGAGCTTTGCTACAACTATTCAATTAAAATCAGCTTTATTATCAAGCGGTGAATTTCGTATGGACATGCTTTATCCTTTATCGGATGAAGCACGTAAGGTAGCAGTCAATCAAATTGTGCGTCTTGCAATGATAACGCAAGCGATTATAGTGGGTCTATGTGGTATCACACAGCCGATGTTTTATGTTACTTTTATAATCATTTTGGTTGTGAGTGAATTGACTTCTAAAGCCTCGAAGTCTTGAAATTTAAGCATATCACCATAGGGTAATGAATTTAGTTAAAACATATGCCGTTGAATAAATTGATGGGAGTGGAGACCGGGCGTCTCTTTGGAAATTAGCGTCACAGAATAGGGGATCAAAGGCTAAGAGCATCACGTCTTGTGATAATCAACAACCTTGTAGCTCCAGCGGATTAACGGACGTCCCCAGGAAAGCGCCTAGCCGGAACGGAAATCAACCCACGTTATGGTGTTCAGCAAATTATAAAAGCTCATTTTTCCAATAATAGAATTGGAGAAATGAGCTTATTTTTGTTAAAGAGAGATTTAAGTGGTGGAGCGCTACTTTTGCTTCGGGCTCTCCAGTGCATTTGTCTTCTATTCTACTAATTGATAATCTAGTGCTGCTGATACTAATACCTTTGCAGCAATGAGCATCCCTTTTTCATCTATATCGAATTTAGGATGATGGTGTGGTGCATATTTAGCTGGGCGGGCTCCCGTGAAGAAGAATGTACCTGGCTTTTCTTCTAAGTAATAAGCGAAATCTTCAGCCCCCATAGTTGCTTCAATCTCAGTAACATCGCAAATATCCTGAGCGATATTACGCACAAAGAGTGTTTCCTTCTCATGATTTACAACCGCAGGGTAGCCATGACGGTAATTCAGTTCAATTGTACAATCATGCGCAATTTCTGTACCTTGGATAACCCGTTTAAACTCACGTTCCATCGTTTCACGAACATCTTTATTAAACGTTCGAATTGTGCCATTTAAGTAAGCTGTATCGGCAATAATATTGTCGGCATTAGATGCCACGAATGAACCAATCGACAAAACAGCAGATTCGGTTGGGGCAACACGACGTGCGACAAGCTGTTGTAAATTTATAACAAGCTGAGAGCCAATAACAATCGCATCTTTTGTTTGATCCGGATGCGCGCCATGACCGCCTTGACCTTGAATTTTTATTTCAAAACTATCAACAGCGGCCATCGTCGGCCCTACGCGGTAGCCAACTATCCCTGTAGGATGGTTAGAAGAAAGATGTGTACCAAAAATAGCATCAACGCCATCCAAGGCACCAGCCTGTACCATCCCAATTGCTCCACCTGGATCAACCTCTTCAGCATGTTGATGAATTAGTACATATTCTCCTACTAGCTCATCGCGCATTTCCCACAATAGCTTACCGATAATTAACAAAGTAGCTGTATGACCATCATGCCCGCAAGCATGCATAACACCAGACACAGTTGATTTGTATGGTACATCTTTTTCATCTTGTATAGGAAGAGCATCAAAGTCTGCCCGTAAGGCAATCGTTTTGCCTGGCTTGCTCCCCTTAATCCGCGCAATTAAACCGTGACCACTGACATTAGCTTCAACCGGTACGCCGAGTTTCTTATAATATTGAATAATATAATTAGCAGTTTCTTGCTCCTGAAAGCTTAACTCCGGGTGCATATGCAGATGACGGCGAATCGCCACCATTTCATCAAAATGAGCATCAATTCTTTCAAGTAGATGTTGGTTCATAGTAAACCTCCTTAAACGGATTATCCTAGATTTTTATTAATAACATAATAGTTTTACAAACTGGATAAATAGAGGGTAAACGTTTCTCATAAAGAATATCCTTGGGAAAAGTAATGAATTCCCGCGCCCAGGCAAATACCCGCGGAAGAGAAGAGAATACCCGCGCTTCCGGGTGAAATACCCGCGGAAGAGAAGAGAATACCCGCGCTTCCGGGTGAAATACCCGCGGAAGAACAGAGAATACCCGTGCTTCCGGGTGAAATAACCGCGGAAGAGCAGCACACACTCGCGCACCTCAACTAATCTTCGTTGTCTTCTTTTGGAGCGGCACTATAGGTTGTGACATAGGAAGCTGCTGAGAAAATGTTTTGTTGATTCACGCCTGTTGATTCTTTGCGTTCAGCATGTGCTGATGCAAAGGCCTTTGAGCTTTTCCATGCTTCGAATGAATGAGGACCATTCCATTGTGTCATGACAATGTATGTTTCACTATTTAATGGACGAAGTAGTCGAAATGCTACAAAGCCTGGTTCATCTTCTATAGCACGTGCTCGATTTAAAAAGCGATGTTCAAAAACTGGTCGACCTTCATCTGTCACAGGAATATTGTTGAAAACAAAGAAGCCTCGTTCTTCTAGAGCATTTACAGAATCTAGCACTTCAAACTTACGAGGTGTGGCAAATATAGATTTTCCATTGGTTTCATGTATAAGCACAGAGTTACCTTCTCCGTGTATTAAAGTCAACGCCTCGTTTGGATGTTTATTCTTTAACTGCTCTAAAAAATCACCTGTACCAGAAGTTAAATAAATATACATAACTATTGTCCTCCTTATGAATGTTCATCTTTTAAAAGGAATGAATTGTGCTTGTAGCACTACTTAGACCCACTGTTATCTACGCGAAAGCAACTAGTACGCTTAGGCGGAAATGATAATATAGCGTGATTATCTCCATTTAAATGGAAGTATATAGCTTTGTCAAAAAAGAAATCCTATAGAAAGAACAATTTTATGACATTTCCCTATGAAAACTATACAATAACAGAGGAAGCGTTTACTATTGAAAACGGATATCAATAATAACGAATTAAATCAGAGAATTTTACTATATGAATTTTATTGAGGGGAAGGAACTATTCATGACAACTTTTAATGATACTCTTCTACGTGCTGCACGGGGAGAAAAAACGGAACATACACCAGTGTGGTATATGCGACAAGCAGGACGATCTCAGCCAGAATATCGTGCGATTAAAGAAAAGTATTCTTTAGAGGAAATTACACTTCAACCTGAGCTTTGTGCATATGTAACGCGATTACCAGTAGAAAATTACAATGTTGATGCAGCGATTTTATACAAAGACATAGTAACACCACTCCCTGGTATTGGAGTAGATGTAAAAATCAAAGCAGGCGTAGGTCCTGTAATTTCAAATCCTATTCGCTCAGTCGCTGATATAGAAAAACTAGGTGAATTCAATGCGAAAGAACATACACCATTCGTTTTAGAAACGATAAAAATGTTAACAGAAGAACAACTGAATGTACCTTTAATCTGCTTTGCAGGTGCGCCATTTACTCTGGCAAGCTATATGATTGAAGGGGGTCCTTCAAGAAACTATAATAAAACAAAGTCATTTATGGTATCAGAGCCTCAAGCTTGGTTTGCATTAATGGATAAATTAGCTGACATGATTATTTCTGATGTTTCAGCCCAAGTCGAAGCGGGAGCAAAAGCTATCCAAATTTTTGACTCATGGGTTGGTGCTTTAAATGTTGAAGACTATCGTGTGTTCATTAAACCAATTATGACACGTATTTTTGCAGAGCTTCAAAAAGAAAATGTGCCACTTATTCAGTTTGGTGTTGGTGCAAGTCATTTAGCGAAAGAGTGGAATGATTTACCGATAGATGTTGTTGGCTTAGATTGGCGTTTACCAATTAGAGAAGCTCGTGCTAACGGTATAACTAAGCCAGTACAAGGGAATTTAGATCCATCACTATTACTTGCTGATTGGTCAATTATTGAAAAGCGCACGAAAGATATTATCGATCAAGGCTTAGAAATGCCAGGGCACATCTTTAACTTAGGTCATGGTGTATTCCCAGAGGTAGATCCAGAAGTGTTAAAACGTTTAACGGCGCTTATTCATGAGTATAGTGCTCAACAAATTCAAGCACGCTCTTAATATAGATGTGGACAAGATATTAACTTTCATATTCTTTTCTATGAATGATATCTCGATTTCATCATAGAAAGAGTGCTGTCCAACCTAATGAATTGGACAGCTTCTTTTTGTCACATACTGTACGATAAAGATATACTTAACTATTATTTAGAGGTGAAAAGGTAATGAAAGAAGTTAAAGGCTTATTAGTTATGGCATACGGAACACCCTATAAAGAAGAAGACATCGAACCTTACTATACGCATATTCGCCACGGTCGCAAACCATCAGAAGAGCATTTAGAGGATTTACGCGGTCGTTATGAGGCTATCGGTGGTTTATCACCACTTGCTGCTGCTACTAAGGCGCAGGCTGAAGCTTTATGCGCACGTTTAAATGAAGTGCAAGATGAAGTGGAATATAAATTATTTATTGGTTTAAAGCATATCCACCCATTCATTGAAGATGCGGTAGAAGGAATGGTAGCAGAAGGTATTAAAGAAGCGGTTTCTATCGTATTAGCTCCTCACTTCTCAACGTTCTCTATTAAGTCATATAATGGTCGTGCAACAGAAACAGCTGGAGATCGATTAACAATTACTTCTGTAGAATCTTGGTATGATGAACCAAAGTTCATTGAGTATTGGAAAAACAAAGTGAATGAAACATTTAATGCAATGTCTGATGAAGAACGTGAAAAAGCATGTCTAATCGTTTCAGCACATTCACTTCCAGAGAAAATTAAAGAGTTGGGCGATCCATATGAAGATCAATTAATTGAGACGGCTCGACTAATTAAAGAAGCAACGGGTGTCAATAATGTAGAAGTTGGCTGGCAATCAGCAGGACAAACACCTGAGCCGTGGATCGGTCCAGATGTTCAGGACTTAACACGTGAACTTTATGAGCAAAAGGGCTTCCGTTCATTCGTTTATACGCCAGTTGGCTTTGTAACAGAACATTTAGAAGTTTTATATGACAACGATTATGAATGTAAAGTTGTTTGTGATGAACTTGGCGCGAAATATTATCGTCCAGCCATGCCAAATACACACCCATTATTTATTGATGCAATGGTTGATGCCATTCATAAAAAATTAAGCTAAGCGAAAAGAAAGTGATGATGTTGGTGACTCAGAAAAGACGAAAGGTAGTTGTTGTAGGCGGTGGCATTACTGGCCTCACAGCTGCGTTCTATTTGCAAAAAGAAGCAAGCGCAAAAGATTTGCCGTTAGATATCGTACTTGTCGAGTCGTCATTACGTCTTGGCGGAAAAATACAAACACTGAGAAAAGATGGCTGTATTATCGAGCGCGGGCCAGAATCTTTTTTTGATCGTGAGAACTATGTATATGCTTTGGCAAAGGATTTAGGCATTGAACAGGAAATGATTACAAGCAATACAGGGCCGACTTATATTGCTGCTGGTAGTCAATTGTATCCAATCCCTAGTAATCTTTTGTCTGGGGCAACACCACATGTTTCGTCATTTATTACATCAGGTTTGTTTTCACTTAGCGGGAAAGTTCGTGCAGCGGGGGATTTTTTCATCCCGCGCTCTGCACAGGATGATGACCAACCATTAGGGCAATTTTTTAGAAGAAGATTCGGTGCTGAAATTGTAGAAAATTTAGTAGAGCCATTACTTGCTGGAACGTTTGCTGGTGATATTGAGCAGTTAAGTATGCGTTCAACATTTCCGCAGCTCTATGGATTAGAGCAAAAATATCGTAGCTTACTTATTGGAATGAAAAAGTCTGGTACAAATTTTTTAAGTAACGATCTTACTACGAAAGATAAGGGTATTTTTCAATCATTTAATAATGGTCTTGAGACACTTATCGAAAAACTTGAAGAATCACTACTACCTGGTACAGTTATGAAGGGTGTTAAAGTCGAAGAAATTGAGCATGGTAAGGATGGTACTGTCCAAGTTGTGTTAAACAATTTTACACAATTAAAAGCAGATGCTGTTATTATTGCAACACCTTTTAATGTAGCAAGAAAAATGTTCAGCAAACATCAGTTATTAAATGAATTGAGTACGATGAAGGCGGCAACTATTGCTACTGTGACAATGGCATTTAAAAAAGACCAGTTAGGTGATCTAGATGCGTTATCATTTTTTGTTTCTCGAAATAGTGATTTTTCAATAACTTCTTGTACTTGGATTAATCGAAAGTGGCCTGGAACAACACCGGATGATTACGTGCTTTTACGTAGTTATATTGGCCGAGTGGGCGATGAGGCAATTGTAGCGTTATCCGATACTGAAATTGAAAAGACCGTTTTGCAGGATTTAATGAAAACAATTGGTGTAGATGGAGAACCGTTGATGACTGTAGTTACCCGCTGGAAAAATGCCATGCCACAATATACCGTAGGACATGAAGCGAAGGTAGAGCGAGTAAAACAAGAATTACGTGAACATTTTCCCGCTGTAAAGCTCTCGGGGAGTTCTTTCGAAGGAATATCAATACCTGAGTGCGTTGAGCAAGGTAAAAATGTTGCTGACGAAGTACTAACGGAAATGTTTGTGGATTAAATAGTTATTAGAAGTAGTACAAACTTGAAAAATGTTTGTACTACTTTTTTATTGCTTTTAAGAGATTCCTCCGCGATAAATTATTTGTAAAGTATGAAATAGGAGCGTTTAAAAGTAAAAATTGCACAAGTTAGATACATCGAAATAGAAAACTGGGAAAGTAAGCTTCTACTTTCCCAGTAAAGATCTTATAGAGAATGTTAGAATGTTAGTTGTTCAAACCAGTAAAAATTTTTGTTCTTTAATGCTATGAAATTCGATGACATGACCATACAATACCGCCAGAGTTCGCTCCTCCAAGAGTAAGTCCGATCGTTAAACCGTTAGCGTTGTAGAATAAATCAATGGTATCACCTGCATCTAACTCGACTTCTCCAGCCAATGTTACTGTCCCATTACCAAGGATAGTGCGTAAATTCAATACGGCTATAATATTTACATTTAATAAAGGGAATAATCCGCTTATTAAACTTGCTGCTGCGTTTCTGCGAATTGCAAATGATGGATTGATGCCAGCCCCTAAGCCAACGGTAATTACTGCAGTAGTTGAGTAGTTGATTGTTGCTTCAAAAGCATATCTTCCGGTTGTTGGAACAGTGAAAATTCCGGTCACTGGATTGAATGCTGGTGTTGTGAAATATGGCGATGCAACACTCCAGTTGGCGATTGTACTAGAAGCACTTACTGATACAGCATTATTAAATGCTGAGAAACCTTCTGTAAATGCTGGTCCAGTAAAGCCAGTCAAACCAGTAGCGCCAGTAGGTCCAGTAGGTCCAGTAGCGCCAGTAGCCCCAGTAACGCCAGTCGAGCCGGTAGCGCCAGTAGCCCCAGTAACGCCAGTCGAGCCGGTAGCGCCAGTAGCCCCAGTAACGCCAGTCGAGCCGGTAGCGCCAGTAGCCCCAGTAAAGCCAGTCGAGCCGGTAGCGCCAGTAGCGCCAGTAAAGCCAGTCGAGCCGGTAGCGCCAGTAGCGCCAGTAAAGCCAGTCGAGCCGGTAGCGCCAGTAGCCCCAGTAATGCCACGTTCACCAGTAGCGCCAGTAGGTCCAGTGCCACCAGTAGAGCCAGTCACACCAGTAGGTCCAGTAGAGCCGGTCACGCCAGTCACACCGGTAGAGCCAGTAGCCCCAGTAATGCCACGTTCACCAGTAGGTCCAGTGCCACCAGTAGAGCCGGTCACGCCAGTAGAGCCAGTAGCCCCAGTAGCCCCAGTAGCCCCAGTAATGCCACGTTCACCAGTAGCCCCAGTAGGTCCAGTAGAGCCAGTCACACCAGTAGCCCCAGTAGGTCCAGTAGAGCCGGTCACGCCAGTAGCCCCAGTAGGTCCAGTAGAGCCGGTAACGCCAGTAGCCCCAGTAACCCCAGTAACGCCGGTAGAGCCAGTTACACCAGTAGCCCCAGTGACCCCAGTAGAACCGGTAACGCCAGTAGAGCCAGTCACACCGGTAGCTCCAGTGACCCCAGTAGAACCGGTCACGCCAGTAGAGCCGGTAACGCCAGTAGCTCCAGTGACCCCAGTAGCGCCAGTAACACCAGTAGCTCCGGTAGTGCCAGTAACACCAGTAGCCCCAGTAGGTCCAGTAGAGCCGGTCACGCCAGTAGCCCCAGTAGGTCCAGTAGAGCCGGTCACGCCAGTAGAGCCAGTCACACCGGTAGCCCCAGTGACCCCAGTAGAACCGGTCACGCCAGTAGAGCCGGTCACGCCAGTAGCTCCAGTGACCCCAGTAGCGCCAGTAACACCAGTAGCTCCGGTAGTGCCAGTGACCCCAGTAGAACCGGTCACGCCAGTAACGCCAGTGGAACCAGTAGCCCCAGTAGCCCCAGTAGCCCCAGTCACACCGGTAGCCCCAGTCACACCGGTAGCCCCAGTGACCCCAGTAGAACCGGTCACGCCAGTAGCGCCAGTAACACCAGTAGCCCCAGTAGATCCAGTAGATCCAGTGTCACCAGTAGAGCCAGTCACTCCTGTAGAACCAGTAGGTCCAGTAGAGCCGGTCACGCCAGTAACACCAGTAACACCAGTAACACCAGTAACACCAGTAGCCCCAGTAGATCCAGTGTCACCAGTAGAGCCAGTCACTCCCGTAGAACCAGTAGCTCCAGTAGAACCGGTCACGCCAGTAGAGCCAGTCACACCGGTAGCTCCAGTGACCCCAGTAGCTCCAGTAGTGCCAGTGACCCCAGTAGAACCGGTCACGCCAGTAACGCCAGTGGAACCAGTCGTACCAGTAACGCCAGTAGCGCCAGTAACACCAGTAGCCCCAGTAGAGCCAGTCACTCCCGTAGAACCAGTAGGTCCAGTAGAGCCGGTCATGCCAGTAGAGCCAGTCACACCGGTAGCCCCAGTGACCCCAGTAGAACCGGTCACGCCAGTAACGCCAGTGGAACCAGTCGTACCAGTAACGCCAGTAACACCAGTAGCCCCAGTAGCCCCAGTAGCCCCAGTAGCCCCAGTAGAGCCAGTCACTCCCGTAGAACCAGTAGCTCCAGTAGAGCCGGTCATGCCAGTAGAGCCAGTCACACCGGTAGCCCCAGTGACCCCAGTAGAACCGGTAACGCCAGTAGCCCCAGTAGGTCCAGTAGAGCCGGTAACGCCAGTAGCCCCAGTAACGCCGGTAGAGCCAGTAACACCAGTAGCCCCAGTGACCCCAGTAGAACCGGTCACGCCAGTAGAGCCAGTCACACCGGTAGCCCCAGTGACCCCAGTAGAACCGGTCACGCCAGTAGCTCCAGTAACACCAGTAACACCAGTAGCTCCGGTAGTGCCAGTGACCCCAGTAGCGCCAGTAACACCAGTAACACCAGTAACACCAGTAACACCAGTAACACCAGTAGCCCCAGTAGCCCCAGTAGAGCCAGTAGATCCAGTGTCACCAGTAGAGCCAGTCACTCCCGTAGAACCAGTAGCTCCAGTAGAACCGGTCACGCCAGTGGAACCAGTCGTACCAGTAGCGCCAGTAACACCAGTAACACCAGTAGCCCCAGTAGAGCCAGTAGAGCCAGTCACTCCCGTAGAACCAGTAGCTCCCGTAGAACCGGTCACGCCAGTAACGCCAGTGGAACCAGTCGTACCAGTAGCGCCAGTAACACCAGTAACACCAGTAACACCAGTAGCCCCAGTAGCCCCAGTAGCCCCAGTAGATCCAGTAGCCCCAGTAGATCCAGTGTCACCAGTAGAGCCAGTCACACCGGTAGCCCCAGTGACCCCAGTAGAACCGGTCACGCCAGTAACACCAGTAACACCAGTAGAGCCAGTCACTCCCGTAGAACCAGTAGCTCCAGTAGAGCCAGTGACCCCAGTAAAACCGGTCACGCCAGTAACGCCAGTGGAACCAGTCGTACCAGTAACACCAGTAACACCAGTAGCCCCAGTAGAGCCAGTCACTCCCGTAGAACCAGTAGCTCCAGTAGAGCCGGTCACGCCAGTAGAACCAGTAGAGCCAGTAGAGCCATTAACCCCGGTAGAACCAGTCGTACCAGTAGCTCCAGTAACACCAGTAGAGCCAGTCACTCCCGTAGAGCCAGTAGGGCCGGTAGCCCCGGTAGAACCAGTCGTACCAGTAACGCCAGTAGAGCCAGTAATCCCGGTAGCGCCAGTAGAACCAGTCACACCAGTAGGTCCAGTGACCCCAGTAGCCCCAGTAGCCCCAGTAGCCCCAGTAGGACCAGTTATTCCACGTTTAATAGGAATAACAGGACAGCTTGGAGCACAAGGATTACAACAACACGGGAATGTATTACATTTGCTGCAGATTCTATTTTTAAATTGTCCAAAATGCATTGTTTCACCTCCTCTCTCAAATATCGTATTCATAGAGAGAAAAGATGAAATAGACAGTTAACTACTTGGTTTATCAAAAATATCAATAGCGATAAAAGTATTTTCTAAACACTGTTCACTAACAACTTATTTATATAGAAAATATTTAAGATGTTTCATTTTCCTTATTTAAAATGCGATCAAAATATTTTTTATTGTGCAGTATTTTTTCATCATTTGGTAAATAGGCTCTTGCTAATTCATTATGTGCGTTGGCTAGTTCATATTGTTGTAATCGATCGAAGAGGACACAAAGTTGTAAGTGGGGTAACCAGGTCGTAAAGGTTTTATTTTGAAAAGGAGTGTTAGGTTTTTGCTTGATGACAAGCGCTTGTTCATACCAAAATATTGCTTCATAATTTTTGGCTTGTTCCAAAAAATGAAAGCCGAGTCTACAACACGCTTCCGGGCGTGGAATATCATATTCAAAGCTTCTTAAAATGGAACTCAAATTATTTTCTTTATCATTTAAATGGGAGTAACAATCTGCTAATTTAAAACAGGCTCGGATATTATCTTCTACCCAGCCCAATTTAGAAACTAAAAACGTTTCATAGTAAAATAGTGCGTCCTCAAATTGTTCATGATCTAGTAATTCATTTGCATAATAAAATGTATCTCGTGGAGAGAGAGGTTCTCCTGATTCAACTAATTGCTTATAGATGTTAATATTCCGATTATGATCATGACTAAGTGGTAAATGGCTGACAGCGATATCGCTATCCAAAAGCTTCCCGCCGACTTCTAAATATTCATGGACAGCTCCTATCCATTGGAATTGTTTATCTCTTCTTACTAAACGATATCTTCTTAATAGTGAACTTACATTTCCCTCATGATCAAAGCTTAAATTATAATTCATCGAAACGGCATCTATATCAAGACTTAAGGATTCTTTTAGTGCTTTGAATTTTACCTGATCCTCTTCTAATAATACGTCGTCTGCATCAAGCCATAAAATGTACTCCTTTGTTGCTTGCTGAAAGGAAAAATTTCTTGCTGCTGCAAAATGCTGAATCCATTCGAAATCATAAATACGATCTGTGAATTGTTTAACGATTTGCTTTGTATTGTCGGTCGAGCCTGTATCGATGATATTAATCTCGTCAACTAACCCTTTTACAGATGCTAGACATCTACCGATGACATCTTCTTCATTTTTCACTATCATACATAAGCTAATGGACACCATAAAGTGGATTCCTCCTTACCGTAATCTATGTAGTATATGAGCTACTATATTTTTGGGTTTGGATAAATGCTCGTAGATGTAATATTAATAGTGAAAATTCACTTGTTTTCTTTGTCATAAATTTACCATTCAAGTTTCACGCGAATTTCACAATTGTGAAGTATAGTTAAGAAACAGAGGTGATGATGTTGAAAAAATGGGTATTCTTCATTTTTTCTTTAGTACAGCTTATATGGCTAGCAGGGTGTACGGGGAAATCGTTTGATCCTATAGAACGCGACCAGGATTTTATTGCATCCTTAAATATACAGGAGCCTTCGCTAGATTTTATAGATGGGCAAGGGAATGTGATGGCAACGTGGTTATTTGACAAAGCTTACTCGGGGGCAATTCTGCTTGAAAATGATCGTGTATTATTGTACGGTCATCAATTAAATGAAATAGACGTCTATACATTATCAACTGGAAAGAAGCTCTATTCCAAAAAAGTAAAGCTTGGTACAACCAATGTGTATTATGCTGAAAATAAAAAACAGTTTTTTATTGCGAATAGCAAAACAAATACAGTGACAAGCTTTGATGAGAAGGGCAATGAACTGGCAACACAGAAGCTAGGTAACTACCCTATGTCAATGGCAGCCTATAAAGATAAGCTATATGTGATTAATTATAAAGATACGAAATTATCGGTGTTAAATATTGAAAATCTAAAGGTTGAGCAAGAGTGGCCGATTCAAAAATCATCACATGGAATAGCTATTCTCGAAGAGACAAATGAACTATGGATAGGTGGTCATGGAGAAGGAAGCAAACCGAATAGTTCTGTTAAAAAATATGATCTTACGACAGGAGTCAAAAAAGGGGAGATAAAAATGCCTTTAATGCCTGTTGGATTAACCAAAACAAAGGATGCTATCCTCGTTGTTAGTCATGGTCATAATGAATTATATGTTGCTGACTTTGATGGAAATGTGAAATGGGAGCAAGTGGTAGGCGCTAATCCATTTGCCGTAAATCAGTTTAAAGATAATATTGTTGTCGCTGGCTATGATGACCATACTTTATATTTCATAAAAGAAGGTCAGGTGAAAAAAACAGTTGATGTGGGGAAAGGTGCTTTTCAACTGTTAGTGAGGGAGGAAAAAATGTGACAACTGTATTAATTGTTGATGATGAGAAAGATATGCGTAATTTAATAGAAATGATGCTCAATAATTCTAAAATTGAGACTTTAACAGCAGCAAGTGGTACAGAAGCCTATGATATTATTGTACGAGAAAAAATTGATTTAGTTCTACTAGATGTGATGATGCCACATGAAGACGGCTTTGCAGTTTGTCAAAGTATACGTGCGATGTCGAATATACCAATTATTTTCCTGACAGCACGCGATGCAAATGAGGATAAAGTTAAAGGCTTAACAATTGGCGGAGATGATTATATTGTAAAACCGTTTACAAACGATGAGCTGGTTGCACGAATTCATGCTGTGTTAAGAAGAAGTGGTGCTAATATTGAAGAATTACAGCAAAAATATGTGATGCTTGGACCTATTAAAATAGATGAGACTGCACGCAAAGTATCTGTGGATGGAAAGAGTGTTCCGCTTACTTTAAAGGAGTTTGAACTATTACATTTGTTTATGAACAATCCTGGGAATGCTTATACAAGGGAGCAATTACTAGAACGCATTTGGGATATTGATTATGTAGGGGGTACAAGAACTGTTGACACGCATATAAAAACCTTACGTATAAAGCTTGGAAAGGAAGCAGCGGGGCATATTCAGACCGTTTGGGGAGTGGGCTACCGCTTTGATCCTGGCGAATGAAAAAGATTTCAACACGTATTTGGCTATTAATCTTTGCATTTTTAATTATTACGGTTGTCTTCATGTATGTCCTGACTGATTATTTATATGAACGGCTTTATGTAGAAGACACGGAAGAGATGATGGTAGAGGTAGGGTCAAAGCTACAAACGATGTATACTGGTAGTAAAGTAACGGATGAATTTATTGCAAATATTGAACAGTATACTAATTATTCTAATTTAAATATTTTTGCAGTAAGAAATCCGCGTGAACTAAGCGCTTGTGTGCCGTTTGATATTGACTTCGAAACATTGATTGGTCCAGAAGAGCGACAGCAATTACTGGCTGGTGAATATGTACAGAAAATTGGGTATGAGCCTCGGTTTGATAGACAGTTAATTTCTGTAGTACTTCCGCTAGTAGATCAAAATAGGCTTGAAGGAATTATATATATTTATTTCCCTTTAGCAAAAATTAGTGAGTTAGCGAATAATGAAGTCATTTCCTTATTTGTCAGTGCCTTTATATTTTTAATTGTCATCAGCTATTTAATTTATAAAGGAATCCGTCATATTATGCGACCACTAAGTAATTTGCAAAGAGCTGTTGAGCAAATGTCAGACGGAAACTATGGAACACGTGTGACAGTTCATTCCAAAGATGAAATAGGAAGATTATCTAGCACCTTTAATAAAATGGCAGAGTCGATTCAACAAGAGGATGAGGCTCAAAAAACATTTTTAGCTACAGTTTCACATGAGCTAAGGACACCTATTAGCTATGTAAAAGGATATAGTGAAGCGATGCAAAAGGGTATCATTCCGGAAAGTCAAAAAGAGGAAACGATCCAGCTAATTGTACGTGAGGCAAATCGGATGGAACGTTTAACGAATGAATTACTTCTACTTGCTCGTATGGAAAATGAACAGGCGGAAATTACTTTATATCCAATTCCGCTTGCTGAAACATTACGCGAGGTTCAAAAAATATTAACTCATCAAGCCGAGAAGAAGACGATTGCACTCCATTTGGATGCTGATGATGCATTGATTATCAAAGCTGATGAAGTAAAGCTGAAACAAGTTTTTATTAATATAATTGAAAATGCTATTAATTACTCTTATGAGCAGTCAAAGGTTGAAATTACTGCTTTTGAGGATAATGGAAGTGCACAAATTACGATAAAGGATTATGGAATTGGTATTCCACAAGAGGATTTATCGCATGTAACGGAGCGCTTTTATCGTGTTAACAAAGCACGGAGCCGGGCAGATGGTGGCAGTGGACTAGGCTTGTCGATTGTTGAACAATTGCTGAAGCAGTTACAGGGCAAGATAGAGATTGAAAGTGAAGTTGAAAAGGGCACAATTGTAAAAATTACATTGCCGTTAATGGAGGAATAAAACGTGAGAAAATGGTTATTGGCATTAATAGTAGCAGTACCTGTATTATTGGTTGGATGTGGAGAAAAGAAAGAGCAAACAACTTTGAAAGAGCCAGAAGTGCCTCAAATTCCAGAGGTTGAAATTTTAACACCAAAAGAAGTAGCAATCAATGAAACGATTGAACTTGCTGCGCAAGTTGAACAAGGTGGCAAAAAAGTTGATGATGCAGTTGTAAAATTTGAGGTATGGGAATCTGGTAAACGTGATGAAGGGCAAATGATTGACGGTAAATTAGAGAAAGATGGCGTTTACAAAGCGGAGACTAAGTTTGACCACGATGGAGTATATTATATGTATGCTCATACGACGGCAAATGGTGTTCATAATATGCCGAAGCAACAAATTACTGCTGGAAGCCCAGATATGACGAAAGTTTTACCTGAAGATGAAAAAGCAAATAACAACAGCATGGATCATAACATGATGGATCACGGTAATGATAAATCAGAGGGTGCTGAGCATAGTGATCACGAAAAAAGTGAAAAAAATCACAATTAAATGCTTGCATTATTTTTAAAATAGGAATATGATAATGACCAGATGACCGAAACGGTTTTCTGGTCATTAACATTTTCGTGTACAAAGGCATGTACATAATAGAACAGGAAAGGATGTTACTAATGGATCGTAGGCAGGAAATTCTTGAAGCAGCTACAAAATCCTTTACATTGTTTGGGTACAAGGCGACAACAATGGAGCAAGTAGCTAAAATTGCGAATGTCGGTAAAGGGACGATTTACACATTCTTTGCAAATAAAGAAATTTTATTTCAAGAGATAGCTATGTCACTTGTACGAGAGATGCAAGCAGAAGCGGATGCAGTGCTGGATGCATCAGCTAGCTTTATGGACAATGCGCACAATGCTTTAATGAGAATGCTACATTTCCGTGAAAAACATCTTTTATTTGCGAAGCTATTAGAGGAGGAAAAGGAACTACGAACGCCAGCAGTTAAACAAGCTCTAGTTCGCATTGAGAATGAAATTTTATCCTACGTTACTGAATTAATTCAAAGACGTATCGTAAAAGGAGAAATTAGAGACTGTGATGCAGAATTAGTAAGCTTTCTGTTGCTAAAGGCGTATCTAGCATTTGTCGTTGATTGGCATGAGCTACATGGTGAAATTATTCCAGAAGAAAAGATACTAAATCTTTTCAAGGAAACAATCTTCCGTGGACTAATTTTAACTTGATTTGGCCGAGATAAAAAGAGAAGCAATGACAATCTAGAGTTTTTACCCACTTGAAAAAATTTTTTTTTTGAATAAAAATGACCGACTGACGTTTTCGGTCAATATTATAGGAGTGAAGAAAACGTATGATTAAAGCTGAGTGGCTGAAAATCTTAAAAACAAGAAAAATGCTTGTTTCAATAATCGCTGTATTATTTATTCCAGTGATGTACGCAGGTATGTTTTTATGGGCATTCTGGGATCCATATAAAGGCCTTCCGAATTTGCCAGTAGCTGTTGTCAATGAAGATAAGGGCGCTGAAATGGAAGGAGTTAAATTAGATTTAGGGAACGAATTAGTTGATAAGCTTGTCGAGAGTAACGAGTTTAAGTTTGTTGAAGTATCCAAAGAAGATGCTGAAAAAGGTCTAAATGGTCGAGATTATTATATGACTCTAGAAATTCCAACAAATTTCTCTGAGCATGCGACTACGTTATTAGATGACAAACCTTCTAAATTAGTCATGAATTATATTCCAAATGAAGGATTAAACTTCCTTAGTGCACAAATTGGTGAATCAGCAATGGAACTAATACGTGCGGAAGTGAATGAACAAGTTTCAGCAACTTATGCTGAAAAATTATTTGATTCTATTACAACTCTTGGAGATGGCTTTACAGAGGCTGCTGATGGCTCGAATAAGCTAGGTGAGGGTGCAAAAACTTTAGCGAATGGTACAAAAGATTTAAAAGGTTATTTAGAGAAAATAGCATCAAGTTCGGTTGAATTATCGAATGGTGCAGACAAAATTGCTAAAGGTATTGGAGACGCTTCAAAAGGTGCAAATGAATTAAATACTGCTATAGGAAGCATACAAAACGCTACTGGACAGTTATACCCAGGTGCACAGAAAGCAGCATCGGGGGCAACAGAACTTTCGGGCGGTGTGTCACAATATACACAGGGTGTAGCACAACTTCAAGCAGGTATAGCTAAGGTTAGTAATAATCAACCACAAATCACTGCAGGCGCAGCGAAAATTGCAGATAGTGCAGGTCAATTAAATGGTGCAGCAGGCCAATTAAAAGATGGTTCTGCTCAAGTATCAGCTGGTATCAATGAGTTATCTAAACAATTAGAAGGCATGATGGGCTCATTGCCTGAAGAGCAAGCAGCCGTATTAAAACAAACATTAACTAAGCTACAAGCAGGAAGTGCAAGCGTGCATGATGGTTTAGGTGCTTTAACTGCTGGTACAGGACAATTACAAGCTGGTGCTAACGAATTAAGTTCAGGTGCATCGCAAATTGCGGCAGGTCAATCACAAGTGTTAGCAGGTGCAAATGAGTTAGTATCAAAAAGCGGTAAATTAAATCAAGGTGCACAAACTCTTCAAGCTGGTAATGCAACACTTGCTCAAAAATTAGGTGAATTAAATGCAGGTGCACAGAAAGTCGGAGCAGGTTCTAACGCGTTGGCTTCAGGCTTAAATGAGCTAGTAAGTGGTTCAAATAAACTTGCAAATGGTCAATCAACACTTGCATCTAAATCAGGTGAAGTAGCAGAGGGTTCTACAAAGATTGTTGATGGTTCAAGTGAACTTGCAGATGGTCAATCAACTTTATCTGGCAAATTAGGTGAAGCAAGTGAAAAAGCAAAAGAAGTTCATGCAAGCAAAGACACATATGATATGGTAGGTAGCCCAGTTGAGGTTGATAAAGAATCTGTTAACCATGTACCTAACTATGGAACAGGTTTCTCACCATACTTTATTTCTCTTGGTTTATTCGTTGGTGCGTTATTAATCTCTATCGTTTTCCCACTTGTGGAACCAGCGATTCGTCCAAAAAATGGAGCAGCTTGGTTTACAAGTAAAGCTTCAGTTTTAGCAATAGTCGGCTTAATTCAAACTATATTAACAGTGGTTATTGTAAAATGGGGCTTAGGCCTTGAAGTAAACAATTTCGGATACTTCTGCCTAACAGCATTATTAACAAGTTATGTTTTCTTAGCTTTAATTCAAATGTTAGTATCTATTTTCGGTGATCCAGGACGCTTCATGGCGATTGTTGTATTAATTTTACAACTTACAACAAGTGCGGGTACATTCCCACTTGAGTTAATCCCATCACCATTACAAGTATTTAATAAATTATTACCAATGACATATACTGTTTCAGCATTTAAAGCAAGTATCTCAACTGGTGATACATCATTCTTAATGCAAAACTATGGAATTCTAGCAGGTTTCCTAGTAGCATTCTTAGCTATTACTTTCGGTTATTTCATGTTACTACACACAAAACGTTACTCAAAAGTAGCCGAAGAAAACTAAAAAGGAATTTTTTACACCCACCGATATTGGTGGGTGTTTTTTTTATGGTTGAATAATTGACTGACAAAGGAAGAGTTACTCGTTAGCAGGAGAACCTCCCGGGTTGCTTCGAGAACTGATCAGGTACAGGGAAGAACTGTTCGTCTTCAGCAGAAAACAGCTCATATGCAAAAGAGTCATACAAAAAACAGCAGCTGATATGAGCGTATCGGCTGCTGTTTTTAAGTGTAAGAGATTTAATTAAGGGTTCATCAATTAATATGATGAGAGGTGTCATTTTTAGTACGTGTGGGGCACGTATATGACTATTACAGAATAGGCAAATGCTTATAGGTGGTTACATTTTTCACAAGTGTTGCTGTAGCATTCACTTTGTTCTTCAATCTTTTCACCGCATTCTGTACATTGCTTTGCAGGTAGGTTCTTGAAAAATTCAACTACATTTTCTAACATTGTGGACTCCTCCTTTAAGTTCATCTGTACTATTACTGTTTTGATATTTTCTAGTGTATTATAACAGAAGCTTTTCGTCAACACAAAATGCCTAATTTACGTTAAAATAAATATGGATATATTGTGAAGGAGGAAACGTAAATTATGATATTCGTTGATAATAAAGGGATTCATGATCCACGCATTAACCTTGCCATTGAAGAGTATTTATTGAAAACGATGGATGTTGAAAAGGAGCCAGTGCTACTTTTTTACATAAATCAGCCTTCAATCATCATCGGTAAAAATCAAAATACTATCGAAGAGATTAATACAGATTACGTAGAGGATAATGGCATAATCGTTGTACGACGCCTTTCTGGTGGAGGCGCAGTGTATCATGATTTAGGGAACCTCAACTATAGTTTTATTACTAAAGACGATGGCGACAGCTTTATGAATTATAAAAAATTCACGCAGCCTGTTGTAGATGCACTTGCAAAAATGGGCGTTCATGCGGAGCTTTCAGGCCGCAACGACATTTTAGCGGAAGGACGTAAAGTTTCCGGGAACGCGCAGTTTTCTACAAAGGGCCGTATGTTTAGCCACGGCACATTACTGTTTGCTACAGAAATTGATGCTGTAGTATCTGCATTAAAGGTGAAGAAAGATAAAATAGAATCAAAGGGTATTAAATCGATTCGTTCAAGAGTAGCTAATATTTCTGAGTTCTTAAAGGATAAGATGACAGTCGAAGAATTCAGGCTGGAAATTTTAAAATCCATTTTCGGTGGTGAAGAAAATATTCGCTATTATGAGCTAACAGAGGAAGACTGGGCAAATATCCATAAACTATCTGAAGAGCGTTATCAAACATGGGAATGGAACTATGGGAAATCGCCACGCTTTAATATTCAAAAAACACATCGCTTCCCAACAGGAGGCATTGATATTCGCTTAGAGGTGAATAAAGGAATTATTGAAGAAGCATATATTTTTGGAGATTTCTTCGGTGTAGGCGACATGACAGATGTTGAACAACGTTTAGCTGGGACAAACTATGACCGAACTGCAGTTGCTACTGCGTTAGCGGATATTGATATTCCAACATACTTTGGTGGAATTACGACAGAAGAGTTTTTACAATTAATTTATTAAGAGAAGCTTATGAAGAAAATGGCAAGAGTCCTTATTAAAGGTTCAATATCAAAAGAAGAGGATGACATTTGTTAAACATATGCGATGTTTAGATGCTGATTGGAGCGAAGGCTGGACGCCCCTTGGAAGCTTTGCTATAGCGCCTAGTCGGAACGGAAATCACCCTCACGTTATGAGATGCCCCTTATTTAAAGCAGGGGCATTTGGACATAAAAATCTGTAGCTAACGATACATGTTAACTTTTGCTACAAAAGGTTCGCTGACAGTTATGTCAGTGGGCCTTTTTTTGATACAATATAAGATAGAAAGGAGTGTTGGTATGGAGAAGCATCGAATATTTATTGTCGAAGATGATGTAAAGATTGCATCATTGCTCGCAGAAACGCTTAGAAAATATCAATACGAAGTTGAAACGATCAAAGAATTTGATCATCTCGTTGAAGAATTCACAGCATTTAATCCACACATGGTGTTGCTTGATATAAATTTACCTTCGTACGATGGCTACTATTGGTGTCGCCAACTACGTCAACATACAACTTGTCCAATTATTTTTATTTCCGCTCGTTCTGGGGAAATGGATCAAATTTTTGCGCTAGAAAATGGGGGCGACGATTTCATTACGAAGCCATTTAATTATGAGATTGTGCTAGCTAAAATCCGTAGTCACTTGCGTCGTACATATGGCGAATATGCAACAAGACAAGAAGAACGGACAATTAAACAAGGACAGCTCGTTCTTCATTTAGAAAGAATGGAGCTTCATAAAAATGATTTAGAGATCCCACTTCAGAAAAAAGAATGCATCATTTTAGAACTGTTAATGGGAAATGCTCCAAAAGTAGTGGCGCGTGAGCAACTGTTAGAAGAGCTTTGGGATGATCAGGCATTTGTCGATGAAAATACATTGAACGTCAATATGACACGAGTGCGCAAAAAGCTAGCTGATTATCAAATTATGTCTTCTATAGAAACGGTGCGCGGAGCAGGTTATCGCTTTAATTTAAGTGCAGGTGAGTTATAGTGGGCTGGAAATTATTTTTGCGTGATTACGCATCGTTCATTGTATTCCAGTTCTTACTAGTCGGTTTTATTATGGTTTTATATTGGTTGGACGGCTTTCGAAATGTTGATACTGCTATATACTCCTTCTGTATTAGTTTAGTGTTATTAGCATCGTTTTTAATTATCCGTTATTTAATGCGTCAACGTTATTTGATCAAAATATCGCAGCTACCTAAAACGATGGAGGACGTATTGCAAAAAAATGCTAAAACACCTGAGGCGATACAAGCTGAAAAATATATGCATGAACTATATCGACTATATAAGCACGAGCTTCAATCGTTATATGCTGGACAAAAACGACATGATCAGTTTATGAATCAATGGGTGCATCAGATGAAAACACCAATTTCTGTTATTGAGCTCTTATTACAGGATGAGCGTCCTCTTGATAAAAAGAATGTACAGGAGGAAATTGACCGCCTGCGTAGAGGCTTGGATATGGTGTTAGTGAACGCTCGATTAGAAAATTTTGAAGAAGATATGCAAGTAGAACAGATTGCCTTAAAAACGATTGTTACGGCAACTGTAAATGAAAATAAACGTTTATTTATTACGAAGCGTGTCTTCCCAGAAATTCATATTGAGGACGATATTATCGTAGCAAGTGATTCAAAATGGCTTCACTTTATTATCGGGCAATTCGTCACAAATGCGGTTAAATATACGTTTGAGGCGAATAAAAAAATAGTGATTACTGCCGTTAAAAAGGATGGCCACGTACAATTAGCCATTTGTGATGAAGGTATTGGTATTCCTGCTTCCGATCTTTCTCGTGTCACTAAAGCTTTCTTTACTGGTGAGAACGGGCGTAAAACTGGGGAATCCACAGGGATGGGCTTATATTTAGCGAAAGAAATCTGTGAAAAACTCGGTCACGAATTAAACATTACATCAGAGGTAGCGAAAGGAACAGTTGTTACAGTGACATTTACGAATTAGGGGGATCGGAAATGACAGAGGTATGTTTGGCTGAATGGGTTTTACATGTAGAGACAGAGAAAACAGAAGCATTATACGAATCACTTAACGAAGTTTGTGAGTGTTTATCCTGCAAAAATTTTCGTAAGGCTAGTCTTTTGCTTAATGAAGAAGTCATGCATTTTTCGAATAAGCTTGGGCTAGACTTATATAAACCAACTTTACTTAACGCTTTTCCTGTAGAAGGTGAACAAGTGATGTACAGTGGACATTATATGATTTGTGGAGAAGTAATTGAAGGTGAAATAGATGCCTGGGATGTAATTGTTGGTTCGCATTGCTTTAGTCTAGTGGAGGAGGATGGTAATACGCCAGCTGAATGTTTAACGGAGCCGTATTTTCAAATTGGCTTTGAAGTAGTATTGCAGTGGCTTTTACCAGAATCTATGGAATTAATGAAGAAATAAGGTGAACAAGATATGCCTATTTTACAAATAAAAGACGTGACAAAGGTGTATGAAGGTAAAGTAACCCATCGTGCGCTAAGTCAACTAAGCTTTGAGGTGGAGGAAGGCGAGTTTTTAGCAGTCATGGGTCCATCAGGAAGTGGAAAAACAACATTATTAAATCTCATTTCTACGATTGATGAACCAACGAGCGGAGAAATCATTTTAGATGACATGAATCCTCATATGCTGAAAGCAACTGAGCTAGCCTACTTTAGAAGAAGGCAGCTTGGTTTTGTTTTTCAGGATTTTAATCTTTTGCATATGCTCACAGTGGAAGAGAATATTGTGCTGCCACTGACTTTAGACCAACAACCATTAGAAGTAATGGAGGAGCGTCTTGCAAGTATTGTGGAAAAGCTCGATTTAACTTCATTCTTGCATAAACGCCCAAATGAAATATCAGGTGGACAAGCGCAAAGAACAGCTATTGGTCGGGCACTTATTCATAACCCGAGTCTCATTTTAGCAGATGAGCCGACCGGGAATTTGGATTCGAATTCTTCGCGTGATGTACTTGAGCTTTTAACAAAAATCAATCAGGAAAGACGAACAACGATTGTCATGGTAACACATGATCCAATTGCAGCTAGCTACTGTGACCGCGTGTTATTTATTAAAGATGGAGAATTCTTTAATGAAATTTACAAAGATGATCGTCGTCAAATGTTTTTCCAGCGAATATTAAATGTGTTGAGCTTACTAGGAGGAGGACAAGTAGGTGACCTTTCGACAATTCGCTTACCGTAATGTCGTACGGAACAGCCGTATATACGGCGCCTTTTTCATGGCAAGCTTTTTTTCTGTGGCTGTGTTTTTTATCTATTCAATGCTCATGTTTCATCCGGATATTGAAAGTGGAATTTTAGGAGAGGCATCGTTAATTGGGATGGTTGGTGCGGAAGTCGTACTCGTCCTTTTTACATTATTCTTTTTATATTATTCGATGAGTGCTTTTTTAGAGGCGAGATCACATGAGTTTGCAATTTTACTACATTTAGGAATGGAAAAACGCCAGATGAATAAGCTTGTCTTTTTGGAGACAATGATTATTGGATCGGGTTCTATTTTTGTTGGGATTGTATTTGGTTTTTCGTTTTCGAAATTCTTTTTCATGATTGTGCGGGAAATTTTACATTTAGATAGTTTACCCTTATATGTTTCATGGCAGCCTTTTTTACTAACGATAGGTGTTTTCACAAGTGCTTTTGTGGTCATTTCTTTTATTAGTGTATATTTTACACGTGAAAGAAAATTGCGCGATCTCCTTAAGGGAAATGACTATTTAAATAGTGTTTCAACCTATTCAAAAATTCGTGCTTTAATTGGTATTACCCTTATTTTATCGTCATACGTATTATCAATTATCGTAGCAAAAACAACTTTGATTGGTTTAACAATAGTAATCCCGTTTTTAGCAACCTTTGGAACATATTATTTTTTCAGAGATTCTTTACCTTGCTTTTTAGATAAAGCACGGGGAAAAAGGAAATTTCATTGGCAACGCTATCGTCTTCTTTCGTTAGCTGAGCAAACACATATTATGATGGACAATGTGAAAATGTTTTTTGTAGTAACGATGGTGTCAACTATGGCCTTTTTATCGATTGGTGTTTTAGCAACAATGTCATCATATACAATACAATATGATCGTATAAATCCACTAGGGCTTGTCTATAAGGGAGATGGCGACAATCCATATGAGCGAAATCATATCGCCTCTTTACGTATGGAATTAGAGGAAAAGGGCTTGTCCTATCATTTATCTCGCTTTGTTGTTATCAAGCAAACCTCTTCCTATACTCACAATGAGGTTGAGGTGTTTAGGGAATCAGATATGAATGTATTGCTTTCTTCCTATAGTTATCCATTACTTGATATGGCTAAAGGAGAGGCAGTGTTTATTCCATATTCGGAAGAGTCTCTAAAGAAACTAAAAAATAAAGTTGTGCATACAGTTTTAGAGGAAAATTCTATCCCGATCACCATCGATAGTGTATATCCTAAAATAGTATTCCCAGGGTCTATTGTTAGTGTTAATTCTATCGTGATCAGCGATGAGGATTTTGTAAAGCTCATAAAGCCGATTGCCAATAAAAACGTTGCGCAGCCAACCTATCATTTATTTACCTTCTATATTCCTCAGTGGATGCAAACAAAAAATATTGGTAAGGAAATAAATGAGTTACAAGCGTCTCTATATTTTTCAAAGAAAAATAAATTTAGCCCATTTTACTTTGAAAATGCAGGATTAAATTATTCTTATATATTAGCTACTTATTCTTTATTCACATTAGTAGGGGTTTTAGTAGCAACGGTATTTTTATTAGCAGCAGGTAGCTTCGTTTACTTTAAACTGCATACTTCTCTTGAAAGAGAAAAGCGTAAATTCGATGTCTTAAAGCGAATGGGCTTAACAGATACGGAGCTCAAAAAGCTTGTGAATCGTCATTTATTCCCGCAATTTTTCTTACCATGGGGTGTTGCAATGATGCACAGCCTCTTTGCTTTTCTTATGGTTCAAGGTGTTTTGAAGGATATTGCTAATATTTCCATTGCAAAAGAAGTTGTCTTATCTTTTAGCTTTTTTGTGTTAATACAAGTAGTCTATTTTTACTTGATTCGTTGGCGTTACATCTCGCATATACGTTCGTAGAAAAAACGTACAAAAGAGAAAAAAATGAGTTATTTGACGTAAATTATGACATGAGATAAAAAGTTTCGTTGTTTTTTTAATATATTTCTTATATAATGTTACTGAATGATGATTCATTTTGTCTTTATTTAGTAGATTTAGGTGATGAGATGGATGGGGTGTGTTTCCTTTTCAAAGGAAGTCCAAACATCTACTGAATGAAGATAAGCCTCCGGCGGATGTCACGGATTGTTTATCTGCGCGAAAGCGAAGCGTCAGCGTCAATGCGCCAAGGCGAAATTGATACGATAAGGGGATGGTGTAATTGAATTTAGTTTCAAGTGTTCGTCAGCAAGCATTAGAGCAACCGGATAAAATTGCGTATCATTTTATGGGGAAAGATACGACTTACGGTGAGTTTGAACACACAGTTGGTCGTTTTGCAAAGGGATTACAACAATTAGGGGTAGAAAAAGGGGACCATGTGGCGTTTTTACTCGGCAATACACCACATTATTTAATTTCGTTATATGCAACAATGAGTATTGGGGCAACAGCAATTCCGATTAATCCAATCTATACACCGGATGAAATTTCGTATATTTTGCATAATGGGGATGTAAAAGCTGTTATTGCACTTGATGCGCTTCTTCCATTAGTAGAAATGGGTGTACATGCTTTTCCAAATGTAAAAACATTTGTTGTTTGTGAAACAACAGCAGATGTTACTGAAAAAGTAACTACTTTATCCGATGAGGCAAAATCAAAAATTCATTTATTTTCACAAGTGATTGCTAGTGTATCAGAATCTTGCCAACCAGTAGAAGTAGCTGACGAAGATAATGCAATTATTTTATATACTTCAGGAACGACAGGTACTCCGAAGGGGGCAATGCTGACGCATGGCAATGTCTATTCGAATGCACGAGATGTTGCGCATTATCTAGGCTATAGAGCGAATGACCGTATTATTGCAACTTTACCAGTGTTCCATGTATTTGCGTTAACGGTCGTCGTCAATGCACCTTTATTGAGTGGAGCAACAGTTTTACTTGTACCACGCTTCAGTCCAACAGAAATCTTTAAACTTACGAAGGAACAAAAGGCAACAGTCTTCGCCGGTGTGCCAACTATGTATAATTTCTTGTATCAATTACCTGAAGGCAATCCTGAAGATTTCTCAACAGTTCGCTTAGCAATTTCAGGAGGTTCATCTTTACCTGTAGCACTCTTACATAATTTCGAGAAGAAATTTAATGTGCGTGTTTCAGAGGGGTATGGCTTATCAGAAGCTTCACCAGTAACATGCTTTAACCCATTGAATCGTGAACGTAAGGCAGGTTCTATTGGGGCATCCATATCCAATGTTGAAAATAAAGTGGTCGATGTTAATGGACAAGAAGTGCCCGTTGGCGAAGTAGGAGAGCTAATTGTACGAGGGCCTAACGTTATGAAGGGCTATTATAAATTGCCTGAAGAAACGGCTATGGCTATACGAGATGGCTGGTTATACACAGGGGATTTAGCTAAAGTTGACGAAGAAGGGTACTTTTACATCGTTGACCGTAAAAAAGATATGATTATTGTAGGCGGATTTAACGTATATCCAAGAGAGGTTGAAGAAGTACTCTTTGCACATAATAATATCGTTGAAGCGGCAGTTGTAGGTTTCCCAGATCCTAACTTAGGTGAGGCAGTTCATGCATATGTTGTCTTAAAAGATGAAGCTGCAACTTCAACAGAAGACCTTCTCGCATACTGTGCAAAACATATGGTGAAATACAAGGTTCCTAAAGTAATTGAGATTATAGATGAATTACCGAAAAATACGACAGGCAAAATTTTACGCCGTTCATTAAAAGAAAAAGTATAAGAAACTGTAGCTACTATTGAAAAATAGTAGCTTTTTTTATCTCGCATAAATGAACAGTTAGATTCACATTTCAAGATTCAAGAGAAGCCTGTGCGAAAGCGAAGCGTCAGCAACAAAGCGCCCAGTCGGAACGGAAATCAACCACACATTTTTGTGATGATCCAATATTACAGCAATGTAAAAAAGTATGACCATTTATTTAAATAGTTGAGTGTATATGACTGTAAGTGATAAAATCAAACTTATGAAATCTACATACTTTTTAAAGGCTTGTCATATAGTGTTGAAGAAGTAACACCACAGCCTGTCAAGAAGAATGGAACCCTTTGGTGTCTAGCTACGTCAAAGCCTTTAGAAAATTAAATTGAAAGAGAGCATATGGAAAAATGATAGAACTCATCAAAGAGTTAATTAGTTTTATTATGCATATTGATGTGCATTTAGAAGAAATCATTCGTGAGTTTGGTAATTTGAGTTATTTCGTCTTATTTGCAATTGTTTTTGTTGAAACTGGTGTCGTAATTTTCCCATTCCTGCCAGGTGATTCATTGCTTTTTGCTAGTGGTACATTGGCAGCAGCAATGGGCGCGTTTAACATGTGGATATTAATTCCTGTGTTTTTAGCAGCTGCAATTTTAGGGGATACGATGAATTATCATATTGGTCATAAAGTTGGGACATCCATTCCACCAAAGAGCTTCCTTGGTAGAGTCGTTAAAAAAGAACGTATGGAGGCAGCAGAAAAGTTCTTTAATAAGCATGGTGGAAAAACGATTGTCATCGCACGTTTTATGCCTTTCATCCGTACATTCATCCCATTTGTTGCAGGGGCTAGTAAAATGAAGTATGGCTACTTCATATTGTATAATGTTGTAGGTGCAGTGTTATGGGTGTTCAGCTGTACATTACTAGGTTATTTCTTTGGTAATATACCTATTATTAAAGACAACTTCTCAACAGTTTTAATATTAATTATCTTAATTTCAGTAATACCAGCCGTAATTGGTGTTATTAAATCAAAAGTAAGTGGAAAATAAAAGGACGGTCCAAAAGTGATAGAAGATCACTTAGGACTGTCCTTTTTTATTCATCATTATTATGAAAGTTCTTTTCTGTACGAAAGCTAGTGTTAACATAGCGACAGATGTTATCACGGGACTTGATACTCAGCCTTCTTGCCCTATTCGTTTGCGTTTTAGGCTATCGTCTGGAACGCTGATTCTCAAGCGAGTGTCATTTGCGCTTTAACGCTATTTATTGGGGATGATCTATTTTTTACTATTCTAAATAATAGATAAGACCTTGAGAATCTTCTATTTCTGTACCGCGTGGTATGTCGATAACTATAAAATTTGAATAGGAATTATCCATTTCGTATCGTTCTGCTCCTCGATTAAAATCTAAGAAACCTATTGTTGCTTTTAAACGATTATAATTTACTTGTTGTTTAGAAAAAGATTCAATAAATAACTGGTTTTGTGCCACATATACATCAGGCAGTGGTACTTCGTCAGAAAGATCGACACCATTTACTATGAAAGGAAATTGATAATAGGTAATAAGAGCTTTCCCCGATTCAATATTGTCATTATAACGTTGTCGAATATTCAAGCTTAAATTATTGTCATCATTATTTATTACAACAGGTAATGTATCTCCATCAAAGTTAATTTCCCATGTTTTCTTTTTGTAGTCTGAAGTTAAATACGAAGAATTGAATTCTTGATCATACTTTGGGATTTGATCAAATTTTTTCTCAACTTGTTTAATATCAGAAGAAGAAAGTACTGGTATTTTTGAATCTGAAAAAAAGCTAATATAAATGAAAGCAGTAAGTCCAAGAATGATATAACTAGTAATGCCAATCATAATACGCTTTGGTGTCCAAATTCTTTTAGTTTTTTTACCTAATTTACTTAGTATTTGAAAAATAGCAATTACGAGTAGTATTGAAGTAAAAAAGAATATTGTAGTTACTATCATTTACGAGACACCTCCGATTTATTTGCAATCCAAATAGTGAGGCAAAAGCATAGTGTAGCCACAAGTAAACAAAGAACACTAATCATAAGATTTGGTAGCATCATTAGAGGAATAATGTTTGGTGTCATAAAAATGTAAATAAAGCTAAACACCATAAAAGTAGATAGAAATATTTTTATCACTACGGGCCCTTTGAAGCTGGTGCCAAATAGTAAGCCGAGTGCACCAAATAAACAAATGCTACTGAAGCATAATATGAATGTTGATGGTGAAATAAATAGACCTTCTGTTACAAAAGATTTCTTTTCCACTAACAAAATCCCTAATACTTGTAAATAGTAAGTCGAAATCATAATGATGACTGCAATAAAACTGTACATGATCATGACAAATATATTTGCGATGGTGCTTGATGTCCGACTAGAAATAACGGATAAATCATCAACTCGATACGCTTTTGTGGTAAAAAGAAGCGCTACGATAAATGCCCAAATGGCTGAAACAATAAGAAACGTATCGAGTGAATAAATAGAAAATCGAACATCTAAATTTCCATGCCCATGACCAGAAGAGGCACTTCCAGAGCTAGATGTTAAAACGCCAAAAATGATTTGTACAATAACTAAGGAGCTAAGGGCAGAAATATTTAATTTTGCTTTCCATTTCACTTGTTTTTTGACAATTGTTTTAAGTGAAATATTAGTCAAAGATTGCATCAATATCACGTCCTTTTTTATTTGTTAAATACATGCAAACTTCACTTGCAGTAAGGGTTGATACTTTGATGCCTTTTGTTCGAAGTATTTCTTCTGAGACGAATAGTTTACTAGCACCTACTACAGCTGAGGTCATCCCAGCCACAATCTTTTGAGCGTAAACTTCCGTCTCAGAGAGCAGATCCGCAAGTTCATCACTTGGTCCGCTAAGTGATATGAGCTGTTCCTTAAATTCATCCAATGGCGCGTGGGCAATGACAGAGCCTTCATCTATTAATAAAATTTCTTCTAAGATAGATTCCATCTCTTGTAAATGGTGACTAGTAATTAAAAATGTCCGTGGAAATGCTAGGTATTCCTTTAAAATTGCTCTGTAAAAATCTGTACGAATCACTTCGTCCATACCATTCATCGGCTCATCTAAAATGGTTAGTGCACAGCGACTTACTAATCCGTAAACAAGATTAAAGGTTGCCAATTGACCTTTAGATAGTTGCTGGTGTTTTGCTGTAAGATCGATACCCGCATAATCGAGCATGCGATATGCTAATTCATTTTGCCAATTAGGATAAAAATCAGCGCCCATCTTAAGAATATCTTCGAGCGACAAGTATTCTGAGAAGCTTAATTGATCATCGATAAAAATCATATTGGCAGCTGTTTGAATATTATTAAAGGGATTTTCATTAAACACTTTACATGAACCAGTCGTAGGCTTTAGATAGCCTGCAAAAATATTTAGTAATGTCGACTTACCTGCACCGTTGAGACCAATAATGCCGATAATTTTTTCTGCATCAATAGCGCAGGTTACACGTTGCAGTGCTTGACGACGTCCAAAGCTTTTAGATAACTCCACACATTGAATAATATTCATTCCAATCCCTCCTGTGTTTTTCGAATAAGTACTAGCAATTCTTCATCAGATACAAGTAATCGTTTTGCCTCTAATACGATCTCTTGTGCCATTTTGGTCAATATTTCGTTTCGACGTTTCAACAAAATGCGTTCCTTTGCATCCATAGTGACAAACATTCCTAACCCCCGTTTTTTATATAAAAGTTGCTCTTCTAGTAAAATTGTCAATCCTTTACCAGCTGTGGCAGGATTTATATTGAATAACTCAGCTAGTTGGTATTGTGAATAGACTTTCTGGTCTGCCTGTAATCGATCGGCAATGATTTCGTGCTGTAGCCATTCAGCAATTTGGATATAAATCGGTGTTGTACCATCTAGATGAACGTGCATCGAAAAACCCCCTTTCGTTGCTACAATATATAGTGCATTAGTGTTGTAATGTACTGTACACCGAAATTTGGTAAATGTCTACATGAAAAGATAATATTTTACAAATCTATAAGAGTGAATTTAAAAAAGGTAGATCGGAAAAATGAATAATATTTTATTGTGAGTAAATTGGAGTTTTGGGTAACGATTTTTTGAAACTCATCGACGAGAGTTGAGGATGACACATAATGAGATGTGGATTAGAGACTAGGAGACTCCTTAGGGATAGCATCATAGTGGCTCATCGTACGCCACCAACTGGAACGAAAATCACTATGCTATTTGGGTGATTTATTTTATTGTATATAATGTTAATTATTGTTAGTCAATTTTTAGACAGTTACTTGAACGATAAGCAGAGAGTACTGAAAAATGCTATAATAATGTTACTAATAACTAGAGAAATGGGGGGCGACGAAATGGAAGTATTTATCGGCAGACAGCCAATTTTTAACCTTCAGGAACAAATCGTTGCATATGAATTATTATATCGCAGCAAAAACGTGAATGCTTTTCCAATGGTCGATTCAGATGCTGCCACAATTGATGTATTAGTAAACTCATTTCTTTTAATTGGCATTGAAGAGGTAACAAAAGGAAAACCTAGTTTTGTTAATTTTACAGAAAACTTGCTTATGAGTCCTTTAAATGAATACATAAATCCATCGCAAGTTGTTATTGAGATTTTAGAGGATGTCCCTATTACAGCTCAGTTAGTCGAGAGAGTTATTGAGCTCAAATCATATGGGTTTAAAATAGCATTAGATGATTTTATTTTGGATGATCAAGTACAAGTTTATGATGAGTTATTTACTTATATCGATTATATAAAAGTTGACTTTTTATCGTCACCACTACTTGAGCGAATGGAAATAGAAAATAAAGTGAAAGAAAATTTTCCTCACATAAAATTGCTCGCTGAAAAAGTAGAGACACGTAAGCAATTTGAAGTGGCGAAGCATTCTGGCTATGAATTGTTTCAAGGCTATTTTTTTGAACAACCTCAAATAATTACAGCAACCGATATACCTGCGAATACGATTCAATATTTATATATTATTACGCTATTAAAAGAAGAGGAGCCTAATATACAGTTATTGG
Source organism: Lysinibacillus sp. NPDC093692 (assembly GCF_050280125.1). Classification (NCBI taxonomy): domain Bacteria; kingdom Bacillati; phylum Bacillota; class Bacilli; order Caryophanales; family Bacillaceae; genus Lysinibacillus; species Lysinibacillus sp. NPDC093692. The sequence continues at coordinate 27,358 of NZ_JBNNUW010000012.1, read as the reverse complement.
CGGAAAGTATTGAGCGTGACATTTCATTAACATATAAATTATTGCATATGGTTAATAATTCAGAGTTGCGTTCTAAATCCAAGGTTCGTTCGATAAAACAAGCGATTATATTACTCGGGGTTCCAAATTTACGAAAGTGGATTTATTTATTGGCGATGCGAGAAATTGACAGGAATACTGATAATGATCTGTTTAAAGAAGTTATGCGTACATCTTTATTTAGAGCAAAAGTATGTGAGAAATTAGCCAAGCTTTCCTATAAGAAAAATTTCTCTGAATATTTTTTAGTTGGGATGTTTTCATTAATAGACACTATGTTGCAAAGACCGCTGAATGTTATTTTACAGCAGCTCCCTTTTTCAGAAGACATTACAGCAACGCTTTTAGGTAATCAAACTGAAATGACACCTTATTTGGAATTCAGTTCTGCGTTAGGCAAGTTAGATTGGTCTACATTAGAAAGATTAGCTCCTCAGCTTACTATTGATTTTTCAACTATTGATCTTTTATACAATGAAGCCATGGAGTGGGCAGAAAAGTCTTTATAAAAATAAGAATCAATCATAGTTTTTGTTTAGTGGAATAAGCCGTTAAGTATATATTTTAGTGAAAAGTCAAAAATAAGCTATCTTAAAATATTTTTAAGGTAGCTTGTTTTTATGTTTATAAAGCTTGCCATTAGTTGTTGGAGTGGAGACTGGGCGACTCTTTGGGGATTAGCGATTTAGAGGAACGAAGGCTAAGAGCATCACGTCCTGTGATAACGCCTTCGTGACCAACATCCTGCTGCTGCCGCTACGTTGCACTCACGCTTTCGCGCAAAAGACATTTGTTGGCCCGAGACTCTGCAGCGAGCCTCTCGAGTGAAGAGGCTCATCGGACGCTCCCAGGAAGCTCTGCTCTGCGCGAAAGCGAAGCATCAGCGGCAAATGTTTTAACTGTGCGAAAGCGTAGCGGCAGCAAATGTTTTATCTGTGCGAAAGCGAAGCGGCAGCAACAAAGCGCCCAGTCGGAACGGAAATCAACCACACGTTATGATGATGAATCTAATTGTCATAAGTGTCATACATAATGCAAATTATAAAAATACATGTTCCTTCATCAAGACGAAGTTCTCAATGCGAAAACTATTTGCTATAATCATCTCGTCTTTGAAAAATTCTGAAAGCTGAAGTGGACGTGGGGGAAATGAATCAAATTCATGATGTAAGGGAAAGCATTGTGGAGTATGTGTACGTCATAGTAGGAGCTGCAATTATTGCTATCGGCTTTAATGTATTTTTACTGCCAAATCAAGTAGCTTCTGGCGGAGTAAGCGGAATTAGTACAATTTTAAACGGTTTATTTGGTTGGAATCCTGGCTTAGTACAATATGCATTTAATATTCCATTATTTATAGCAGGTATATTATTACTTGGAAAGAAGTTTGGGATAAAATCGTTTATTGGAACAGTGACATTACCGTTCATTGTATTACTAACGAACAGTTGGAGTCCTTGGACAGATAATCCTTTACTCGGTGCACTATTTGGGGGGATTGTAGTCGGTATAGGAATAGGACTTGTTTTTAAGGGGAATGCTTCTACTGGTGGCACTGATTTACTAGCGCAAATTATTACAAAGTATACTGGAATTACGCTTGGTACAAGTGTACTTTTAATTGATGGGATTATCGCAATTAGTGCAGCAATTGTTTTTGACTTAGAGAAAGGTTTGTATGCCCTGATTGGACTTTATGTCACGACAAAAACGATTGATATTATTCAGCTCGGCTTTAGTCAGTCTAAAATGATTTACATTATTACGATGAAACAAGATGAGGTACGTGATGCCATATATGCCGAGATCAATCGAGGAGTGACAAAGTTGCCTGCAATAGGTGGTTATACAGGGGAAGCTCGACCAGTTTTGATGGTTGTGGTTTACCAAACAGAATTCACAAAGCTGAAACAACTCATTAAAAACGTTGACCCATCAGCGTTTGTGATAGTTTCTAATGCTTATGAGGTGTTGGGAGAAGGTTTCAAACGTGCATAACTTTGGTATAATGTCGGGGAAAGATACTTATTTACTTTGAGGAGGGTCCCTATTGAAAAAGGCAATGTTAACATTAGCTATTGGTTCAGCAATCTTCTTAGCTGCTTGTGGTGGAGGTAAAACGGTAAATGAAGGTTCAAAAACTACTGCACCAGATGGCGAAACAATTGCAATGAAATCTTGTATTACTTGCCATGGTGGTGAACTACAAGGCCAAGGAAATGCACCAAAAATTAATGATGCTGGCTCTCGTTTTTCGGAAGCTGAACTTTTAGATATTATAGAAAATGGTAAAGGTTCAATGCCTTCTGGTATTGTTAAAGGCGAAGATGCAAAAGCAGTTGCTAAATGGCTGGCAACTCAAAAATAAAATGATCATGAAACTAGCGGGGCTGGAGAACCGCTAGTTTTTTTATGTGTAGAAGTTTTTAGTCATGTAGACAGAGTGTAAATATAGTTCTTTTAAACTTAGACATGCTAAAATAAAGTGAAGCTGCAATCAGTAAGCTGATTGCTAGTTGAACCAATCAGGTGTATACAGCTAGTTAATTTCCACGAATAGCGGAAATTTTACTGACTGTTAACACAGACAAAACATATTCAATTCCTTTGAATGGAGGTTACAAAACATTGGTCGTAGTATTAACAAGAGACGTTATGGAGAAATTTAAGTTAGAATTGTTAGCTGGTGAGGAAGGAATAGGAAGAACGATTGTTACGAGTGATATTTCAAGACCAGGGCTTGAAATGGCGGGATATTTTACGCATTATCCTGCAAATCGAGTGCAATTGCTTGGAAAAACTGAACTGTCATTTTTTGAAATGTTACCTGCAAATGTGAAACTGGAACGCATGCGTCTACTATGTTCGCAGGATACGCCAGCTATTATTATTTCTCGGGATTTAGAGGTACCGAAGGAACTTATACAGGCGTCCAATGAAAAACATGTACCTGTATTTAAAACACATATGACAACAACGAAATTTTCGAGTAGACTAACAAACTATTTAGAAGGTCGCTTAGCACCAATGACTGCTGCTCATGGAGTTTTGGTGGATATATACGGCATCGGTGTACTCATTATCGGAAAAAGCGGTGTGGGGAAAAGTGAAACAGCACTTGAGCTTGTCAAGAAGGGGCACCGTTTAGTGGCTGATGATTGTGTAGAGATCCGTCAGGAGTCAGAGAACTTTTTAATTGGTAGTCCACCGCCTCTTTTAGAACATTTACTCGAAATTCGAGGCATCGGTATTATCGATATTATGACCCTTTTTGGAGCAAGTGCGGTACGCCCGTACAAGCGTATTACATTAGTGATCGAATTAGAAATATGGGATCCAGAAAAAGTATATGATCGTCTAGGTTTAGAGGAAGAGAAAATGAAAATCATTGATACTGAATTAACGAAGTTAACGATTCCTGTAAGACCTGGACGAAATGTGTCTGTTATTATTGAAGTAGCAGCAATGAATTATCGTTTGAAAAAAATGGGTGTTAATGCAGCCGAAGAGTTTTCTAGACGATTAGATGAGGTGATTTCATCAGCGGATGAATTAGATGATTAATTGTTCGTTAATAGGATACAATAGCCTATATGATAGATGAGAGGAGTTTAAGATGGATTTATTATTATTAGATATTAATCCGATTGCTTTCCATTTAGGACCTATCCCTGTTCGTTGGTATGGGTTACTAATTGTATCGGGTATTATTTTAGCTTATTTTGTTGGACAAAGAGAGGCTGTTAAGAGGGGCCTACCGGAGGAGTTTCTTGCGGATTTATTACTATGGGCTGTTCCTATATCCATAATATGCGCACGTATTTATTATGTAACGATGCGTTGGGATTATTATAGTGAAAACCCGGGGAAGATTATTGAAATTTGGAATGGTGGTATCGCTATTCACGGTGCACTTATTGGGGCATTTTTGACAGGTTACATATTCACTCGTAGAAGAAATATAAGCTTTTTACGAGTAGCAGATATTGCGGCACCGAGTATTTTAATTGGACAGATAATAGGACGCTGGGGAAATTTTATGAACCAGGAAGCTTATGGTGGTCCGGTATCACGTGAATTTTTAGAACAATTAATGTTGCCAGACTGGATTATTAATCAAATGTATATTGAAGAATTAGGAACTTACGTACATCCTACTTTTTTATATGAATCCGTTTGGAACTTCATTGGGCTAATTATTTTACTAGTATTACGCAAAGTAAATTTAAATCGTGGGGAAATATTCTTCAGCTATTTAATTTGGTATTCAATCGGTCGATTCTATATAGAAGGTATGCGTACAGATAGCCTGTATTTAGTAGGGGATTTACGTTCAGCTCAGGTTGTTTCAATCATAGGCATTGTAGTGGGTCTTGGTGCGATTATTTACCGTCGTATAAAAGTAAAACCCGCAGTGAAATATTTAGATAATAAATAGGGGGTTTGAAAAGTGACTGTAAAAGCATTACTATTTGATTTTGATGGCACATTACTCAATACAAATGATTTAATCATTCAAACATTTATGCATGTTTTAAACGAGCGATTTCCCGGGCAATATTCGCCAAAAGATTGCCTGAAATTCCTTGGCCCGTCCCTAAAACAGACATTTAGTGACATTGCTCCTGGTGAAGAGGAAGCAATGATTACAAAATATCGTGAATATAATGAAGCGCATCACGATGAGCTTGTCACTCAATATCCTGATGTGGTCTCAACTTTAGAGCAATTAAAGGATATGGGCATCAAATTAGCGATTGTGTCTACAAAGCGTAATGGGATGATTGACCGCGGATTATCTGTACTAGGAGCAAATCATTTATTTGATATCCGTATTGGCACGGATGATGTGAAAAATGTAAAGCCTAATCCAGAGCCTGTATTGCTTGCGCTTGAACGCCTTGGAGTAAACAAGGAAGAGGCCATTATGATTGGTGACAATTCCCACGATATTGAGGCAGGACATAACGCTGGAGTTAGAGCAGCTGGTGTCGCATGGGCATTTAAAGGTGAGGAATACTTACAGCAATTCAAGCCGGAATATATGTTACATCATATGACGGATTTATTTGAAATTGTGGAAGCGGGGTAAGTAAATGGCACGTAAAACAGAACGCTATCGTGTCGAAGGGGCAAACTCGCTTTGGAATATTTATGACACGGTGTCCTTTTGGAAGGTGATGAAGTGTTTCATTGTCATTCAAATTGGACGCTTCACACCATTTTTACGTGTGAAAAACTGGTTGTATAGAACTTTTTTAAAAATGGACATTGGTGAACAAACTTCCATAGCTTTAATGGTTATGCCAGATACAATGTTTCCAGAACGTATTCACATTGGTGACAATACCGTTATAGGCTTCAATACGACTATTTTGGCGCATGAATATTTAATAGAGGAATATCGTCTAGGAGATGTTCATATTGGCAATGAAGTAATGGTTGGTGCTAATTCAACGATACTACCAGGTGTAACGATAGGTGACGGTGCGATCGTGTCAGCTGCAACCCTTGTACATAAGGATGTGCCTGCAGGCTGTCTAGCAGGCGGCAATCCTATGCAAATTATTTATTCAGCTGAACAAATGGCGGAACGCAAACGCAATGAAGTAGTGGAATGGTCCACGCCAAAAAAATAATAACATCGAAACTGTGCAAGCTTTGCTGTGCACAGTTTTTTCGTATGGTCACGTATGAAGTTTAATCGCTTTCCAGGAGTGGTACGTGCTATTTTGCTTTTGCATATAAACTTTTAGTTGGCGTTTTCTTTCGCTGCAGAACTATCTGTTGCTATGGGTTTGCTTTTGTACAGACATGCTGAAGTCCGTTTTATCGTTATAAACTATACATGCTATGTGAAGTGGTTGATTGTAGTGGAGACTGGACACCCCCAGGAAAGCGCCCTGTCGGAACGGAAATCAACCACTCGTTTTGCCGAATAGTCATGCTTTATTCAGTTTACCTACACCTTGCTCTGCACAATTTTTGTGTAAAGATTTACTTGTTTAAGGAGAAAAAAGCTTACTCTGTTAATTAAAGTTTAAATTTTTTTATTTTTAAGTATAATTAACAGAATAATCAGTATTGAAATTATTTGATAATTTCGTGGTATTGCATTGACGGAAAAGAAGAAATAAGTTAGAATTCTTTCATAATCTAATTCTCTAACACTCTAGTGAGTTAAAGTGAATCGTAAGGAAGTGTCAAAATGTCGTCGATTAAAATGTTTGAAAAACCACTTGGAATGCGCGATACATTTCCACAAATATTCGAAAAGGTAGAGACTGTTAGAAATACTGGACGAGACTTTTTATGCCGAAGAGGCTATGAATTTATTAAAACACCTGCAGTAGAGTATTTCGATACAGTCGGTAAAGCATCTGCAATAGCCGATGCGCATTTATTTAAATTAGTAGATAGCCAAGGCAACACGTTAGTATTACGACCTGATATGACAACACCGATTGCACGCGTGGCAACCTCGAAACTATTAAAAGAGATGATCCCAGTACGTCTCGCCTATTTTGCTAGCGTCTTTCGAGCACAGGAAGCGGAAGGTGGACGTCCGGCAGAATTTGATCAAATGGGGATCGAGTTAATTGGGGACAATTCTGTATTTGCTGATGCTGAAGTTATTGTGACAGCTATGGAGTTATTAAAGCATTTTGAATTAGTAAATTTTAAAATGACGATCGGTCATGCAGGTATATTAAATTGTATTTTACAAGATTATACAGAAAGCGTTGAACAACAAAATATACTGCGGGCACTCCTTGTGCAACGTAATTATGTAGGATTTGAAGAAGCGGTGGAATCATTTGATTTACCTAAGGCAAAATCCGATGCATTACTGCAATTTATTGAAGAAGCTATGGATGTTAAAGAAATTCAAGATATTGAAAAATACGTGCGGAAAAATGACGCATTAGAATATATGCAGCAGCTCGCTAAACTACTTGAAATTACAAACTTAGCGGATTATATAGCCTTTGATTTTACACTTTCTAGTCATATGAGCTATTACACAGGCATGTTATTCGAAGTGTTTGCTACCGGCAGTGGCTTTCCATTAGGCAATGGGGGACGCTATGACGGATTGCTGGAGGTATTTGGCTCAAAAGTAGGCGCTACAGGATTTAGTATTCGCGTTGATCGCTTATTAGAAACATTGGATGGGCAGTCTGTCGAACGACAAGAAGCTACAGTCGTGTTATTTGAGGAAGAACAATTTGAAGAGGCGATTGCAAAAGTAAAAACGCTACGAGCAGCTGGTAAACAGGCAACCTTGCAGTTAAGGAGTAGCCTTGTTGAAGAAGAAGCATTTTTAGCACACTTCACAGAAGTAGTGGTTGTGGGACAGGAGGACGTTGACGGTGAATGAATTAACGATTGCTATGCCGAAGGGACGCATCTTTGACGAGGCATACGAGATGCTTATAGAAGCCGGCTTTAATTTACCAGAAGAAGTCGAAATGTCCCGTAAATTAATGCTTGAAATTCCAGAAGAGAAAATCCGTTTCATATTAGCAAAGCCAATGGATGTGCCTGTGTACGTTGAACATGGTGTAGCGGATATTGGTATTGCTGGGAAGGATGTTTTGTTAGAACAGCAACGTGAAGTGCATGAGTTATTGGATTTGAAAATAAGTACTTGTTATATCGCTTCAGCAGGCTTACCTAATACGACAATGAATGAAATTGCACCAAGAATAGCGACAAAATATCCTAATATTGCAATGAAATATTATAAGGGTATTGGCGAGCAGGTTGAAATTATTGAGCTAAATGGTTCGATAGAATTGGCGCCCATGATTGGCTTAGCAGATCGAATTGTTGATATTGTTTCAACAGGCCGTACGCTGAAAGAAAATGGCTTAGTGGAATATGAATTTATTACAGACGTATCATCACGATTAATTGCCAACCCTGTAAGCTACCGCATGAAGAGTGACCGTATTATCGATCTCGTGAAACGTTTAAAGAAATGTGTTAAATAAATCAAGCCTCCTGTTGGAAGGGGCACCTACATGAATTCCTAGATTTAAAGGAGATTAATCCTATGAAAATATTAAAGCTAGAAAAAGGTATTTCCTTAAAGCGACCACTGGAAGGTGGAAATGAGGAACAGTTAAAGGTTGTGCGCCAAGTATTGAAAGATGTTCGTGCACAAGGTGACGCAGCCATACGTTTTTATACAGAAAAATGGGATGGCTTTGCCCCTGACTATTTACGCGTAACGAAGGAAGAGTTAGAAGAGGGCGCTAATACAATTGATCAACGGCTTTATGCTGATTTAACAGAAGCTACTCAAAATATTCGCCTTTATCACGAGCAGCAAAAGCGTTCAGGTTATCGCATGGAGCTTGCAGATGGTTCATGGCTTGGACAACGAATTACTGCTCTCGATGCAGTAGGTCTTTATGTTCCTGGTGGTACAGCAGCATATCCATCATCAGTATTGATGAACGTTATTCCTGCACAAGTTGCTGGTGTCAAACGCATTGTGATGACATCTCCAGCAGGTCGCGATGGAAAATTACCTCCAGGTGTACTTGCGGCAGCGCATATTTTAGGGGTAGAAGAAATATACAAAATCGGTGGAGCTCAGGCGATTGCGGCTCTTGCGTATGGCACAGAGACAATTTCTCCCGTTGATAAAATTACAGGTCCAGGAAATATTTTTGTAGCATTAGCAAAACGTGAAGTATTTGGTGAGGTAGCAATTGATATGATTGCAGGCCCAAGTGAAATTGCGGTGTTAGCGGATGACACAGCGTTTGCTGATGAAATCGCGGCCGATCTTTTATCACAGGCGGAGCATGATAAATTGGCTTGTGCCATTTTAGTAACGACTTCTGAGCAATTGGCTAAAAAAGTAGCTGATGAGGTGAAGAAGCAATTAACGACTTTACCGCGTGAAGAGGTAGCGCGAGCATCGATAGAAAACTTTGGTGCCATTTATGTGGCTGAAACGATGGCAGATGCCATAGATGCGATTAATTCGCTAGCACCTGAGCATTTAGAAATTGTCACAAAAAATGCTGAGGCTGTAGCGGAGCAAGTACGACATGCAGGTGGTATTTTCATCGGTCGTTATAGCTCAGAACCAGTGGGTGATTACTTTGCAGGGACAAATCATGTTCTACCAACGAATAGCACGGCACGCTTTGCAAGTGGTTTAAACGTTGATGATTTTGTGAAAAAATCGAGCGTCGTCTTTTATAGTGAAAAAACTTGGGCAGAAAATGCACCGAAAATTGCACGTCTGGCACGTATGGAAGGTTTAGAGGGTCATGCGCGTGCAGTCGAATCGCGAGGATGGGAAAAGGAGTAGTACTATGACTGAAAAGAAACGATATGCAAAAGTTGAACGTACAACCAATGAAACACAAATTTCGGTTGCCATCGATTTAGATGGTGAAGGAAAGGCGGATATTGAAACGGGTGTTGGCTTTATGGATCACATGCTTGATCTATTTATCAAACATGGGCTTTTTGATGGGACAATACAAGCGAACGGTGATACCTATATAGACGATCACCATACAACAGAAGACCTCGGAATTGTATTAGGCCAAGCTATTCGTGAAGCGCTAGGTGATAAAAAAGGAATAAAACGTTACGGGACAGCATTTGTGCCAATGGATGATGCGCTAGCACAGGTCGTTGTGGATTGCTCGAATCGTCCGCACTTAGAATATCGTGTGCCACCATTGAAGGAAAAGGTCGGTAGTTTTGATACTGAATTAGTACATGAATTTTTGTGGAAGTTTGCACTTGAGGCAAGGATGAATGTTCACGTTATCGTACCTTATGGACAAAATACACATCATATTATCGAAGCTATTTTTAAAGCGTTAGCACGTGCCATCGACGCAGCGGTGGAAATAGATCCACGTGTGAAAGGTGTACCATCGACTAAGGGGCTGTTAACGTGAAAATAGGTGTTATTGATTATGGAATGGGGAATTTATTTAGTGTTGAACAAGCCTTAAAACGACTTGGCTGTGAGGTTGTAGTCACGTCTAACGAGACTGAGCTAGATGCAACAGATGCATTGTTGCTTCCTGGTGTTGGGGCTTTTCCAGATGCTATCAAACGTTTAGCTGAAACGAATTTAGATCGATATTTACAGAAGGTGAAAGCTGAAAATCGACCACTTCTCGGAATTTGCTTAGGCATGCAACTATTATTTGAGCAAAGTGAAGAAGTGACCACTACGAAGGGGTTGGGCTTTTTTAAAGGAAGCATTAAACGATTTAGTGGTGACAACGCAGGGCAGAAGTACCGAGTACCGCATATGGGATGGAATGAGCTCGTAGTAACAGAGCGACCTTTATGGTTAAAGGGTGAAGGAACAGCAAAGCATGTTTATTTTGTGCACTCATTTTATGCGACCGATATTGATGAAACGGAGCTTGTCGCTTATGCGGATTACCGTGGTATTAAAGTTCCTGGCATTGTTGCAAATGGCTCTATTACGGGCATGCAGTTCCATCCCGAAAAGTCAGGTGAACTGGGTGTGTATTTATTAAAGCAGTGGTTGGAGGGGGTAGCATCATGTTAACAAAGCGCATTATTCCATGTCTTGATGTGAAAGAGGGACGTGTTGTAAAAGGTGTACAGTTTGTGTCATTACGTGATGCGGGTGACCCAGTAGAGCTTGCTAAGTTTTATGATGAGCAGGGGGCAGATGAGCTTGTGTTTCTAGATATCTCGGCATCACATGAAGGCCGTGAAACGATGGTTGATGTCGTCCGACAAACTGCAGCTACATTAGCCATTCCATTCACAGTAGGTGGTGGAATCCGTACATTAGATGATATGAAACGCATTTTACGTGCAGGTGCTGATAAAGTATCCGTGAATACTTCTGCTTTAGAGCGACCGGAGCTGATTAAAGAAGGTTCTGATTTTTTTGGCGCACAATGTATTGTTGTCGCTATTGATGCTCGCTTTAGTGAGGAAGATGCTACATGGATGGTTTATACGCATGGAGGACGAAATAAAACAACATGGCAGGCAACTGAGTGGGCAAAGGAAGCGGTTCGCTTAGGTGCTGGTGAATTTTTATTAACGAGTATGAACCAGGACGGCGAGAAATCAGGTTTTGATTTAGCCTTAACAAAAGCTGTGAGAGAAGCTGTGACAGTTCCTGTTATTGCAAGTGGCGGTGCAGGGAATGCCGACCATTTTTACGAGGTATTAGCTGAAGATGTCGATGCAGATGCAGCACTTGCCGCATCCATCTTCCATTACAAAGAAACGAGCGTAGCACAAGTAAAAGAGTACTTACGTGAAAAAGGAGTGGCAGTAAGATGATGGACAGCATTAAATTTGATGAAAAAGGTCTTGTCACTGCGGTAGTACAAGATGCGAATACAAAAGAAGTACTAACTGTAGCCTATATGAATAAAGAATCTCTAGAAAAAACAATTGAATCGGGAGAAACATGGTTCTTCTCACGTTCACGTCAAGAGCTCTGGCACAAAGGGGCAACTAGTGGCTATACACAAAAAGTTGTATCAATTAAAGCGGACTGTGACGGTGATGCATTAGTCGTGGAAGTAATTCCTGCTGGCCCAGCTTGTCATAATGGAACAACTTCTTGCTTTACAGAAATTATTCAGCAAAATGCCAAAGTCGGATCTGTTGAGATTCTTTCTAAACTTACCAATGTTATTGCGAAACGTGAGCAAGAAATGCCAGAAGGGGCGTATACTACATATTTATTCGATAAAGGAATCGATAAAATCTGTAAAAAAGTTGGAGAAGAAGCGACTGAGGTTGTTATAGGTGCTAAAAATCGTGATACAGAAGAAGTAAAATGGGAAGCTGCCGATTTAATTTACCATCTACTCGTTTTACTACAAGAGCAAAAAGTAAGTGTTTATGACGTGTTACATGTGTTAGAAAAACGTCATGAGGAGAAATAACGGCATATTGCTTATTGTATGTTATAATAGAAGTTACTGTGTAAAGGAACGTATCATACGTTCCTTATTTCTTGTTTCGGAGGAAATGTATTGGAAAAGAAACGTCAGAAAGAGAATCAAACGAATATAGTGTCGTTCATTCCAACAGGCGACTATTATTATAAAAAATCAATTCAAGCAATGAATAGCGGACAAATGAATAAAGCCTATAAATATTTACAGCGAGCAGTTGATTTAAGTCCTGATGATCCAATGATTTTATTGCAATTAGCGATAGTAGAGTTAGAGGGTCAACGTTTCGAGGAAGCGTATGATCTTCTTCATCGTGCCTATCAGATAGATAAAGAAAATCCAGAAATTATTTTTTACATGGCAGAGGTTTCAGGATGCATTGGTATTATACATGATGCTAAACGCTTTGCAGAGCAATATTTAGAAATAGAGCCAGAGGGTGCTTATGCTGATGAAGCTGCTGAAATATTAGACTTTGTTGATATTGAGCAGGATGACTTTGAAGAGCTTGAAGGTTCTGCTGAAGATTTATATCGGCAGGAGCAAGCAAGACGTTGTATGGAAAAGGGAGATTTCCCTGAAGCTATTAATATGCTAGAAGAGTTAATTGAGGATAGACCAGATTTTTGGTCTGCCTATAATAACTTAGCTCTTGCCTATTTTTATGTTGGTGAAGCAGAGCAGGCGAAGGCTCTTCTAAATAATGTATTACGTGAAAATAAGGGAAATTTACATGCACTATGTAATTTAACGGTGATCGCGTACTATGAAAAAAATGAAGAGGATTTAAAAGATCTTTTAGAAGTACTTGTGAAAATTCAGCCATACTTATGGGAACATCGCTATAAGTTAGGTGCAACATTAGCGCTCGTTGGACAATATGAATTAGCATTTAAATGGTTGCGTAGCATGCAAAAAAGAGGCTATGTAGGCGATGCTGGCTTTTACTTTTGGTTATCTCATGCAGCTTATTTCTCAGGACATGAAGAAATATCAAAGAGTGCATGGGAGCAGCTACTTGAGCTAGATCCTGAAAAAGAAGGCTTTGAACCTTGGCGCCAAGAAGAAAACACGTTTTCACTGGATGCATTAGAGCATGACCGTGATTATATTGTGGAGAAGCTGGAGAGCGATTATACAAGTGAACGCATATTTGGTTTATTTTTACTAAGTTGTACAGCACATAAACAGGAAATTATCGCTCATCCCAAATGGATAGATGTTGACCAATGTAATGCGTATGAAAAGCTGTTCCTAGCTTATGCACTAGGACATCAATTTGATATGAAAAACAAAGTAGAGGCTAGCTTTATACGAGCAGTAAGTGTGTCAGAAATTTTACTAGAACAGTATGGTAAGCTGACGACATTAATTGCACCAATGTTCCAAATGTGGTTTGTACTTTGTGAGCAAGCATTGATAAACAATTATCGTTTTACAAATCCAGCGGCTATTGCAGGAGCAAATGACTATTTATTCCGCTCTTCTCGTAATCTCAAGGTGACAAAAAAAGAAATAGCTCAGCAATACGGAGTATCCGTGTCAACTTTATCGAAGTATATTGATGAAATTTTAACGTTTTTACCAAGTACGAATAATTAGACTGTGAGCAACATAGTTGAATAACTTTTTACTTTCACATACGATGAACATACTGAAGTTATTATCAATGGAGTCTTGGTTACGTCCGAGGCATTATCTTCATTCAGTAGGTGTTTGCGCACCTACTGAATGAAGGTAAAAAAGTATTTGTTTAGGGGGAAGTATTTATGTCAGAAGAAAAAATTTATGATGTTGTAATAATTGGTGCAGGTCCGGCTGGTATGACTGCGGCTGTTTATACATCACGTGCCAACCTTTCAACTTTAATGATTGAACGTGGGATCCCTGGCGGACAAATGGCAAATACAGAAGAAGTAGAAAACTATCCTGGATTTGATACAATTTTAGGGCCTGAGCTATCAACAAAAATGTTCGACCATGCTAAGAAATTTGGTGCAGAATATGCGTATGGCGATGTAACTGAAATTATTGATGGTGAAGAATATAAAACAATAAAATCAGGTGCTAAAGAATATAAAACACGAGCAATTATTATTTCTACAGGTGCGGAGTATAAAAAAATGGGCGTACCTGGCGAAAAAGAACTTGGTGGCCGTGGTGTCAGCTATTGTGCAGTATGTGATGGTGCATTCTTCAAGCAAAAAAATCTTGTTGTCGTAGGTGGCGGAGATTCTGCTGTTGAAGAAGGCGTTTATTTAACTCGCTTTGCTGATAAAGTAACAATTGTGCACCGTCGTGATAAATTACGCGCACAAAAAATTCTCCAAGATCGTGCCTTTGCTAACGAAAAAATTGATTTCATTTGGAATGCAACAGTCAAAGAAATCAATGAAGCTGATGGTAAAGTTGGAAGTGTAACATTACAATCAACTGTAGATGGTACGGAATCAGATTTTGCTACTAATGGCGTATTTATTTACATTGGAATGCTACCATTAACAAAACCATTTGAATCACTAGGTATATTAAATGATGCCGGTTATATTTTGACAAATGATAATATGGAAACAACAGTACCAGGTATCTTTGCAGCTGGTGATGTACGCGAAAAATCACTTCGTCAAATCGTTACAGCAACAGGTGACGGAAGTATTGCAGCACAAGCCGTACAGCATTATGTGGAAGAATTATTAGAAAAAATTAATGCTTAAAGTGGAGCACTCCTAAAATCTGTTTTTGAATGGATCATCACCAAAAGTTGTGTGGATGACATTTGTTAAAACGTATACTATATAAACAAGTTGATTGGAGCGGAGGCTGGACAGAAAGCGCCCAGCTGAAACGGAAATCAACCCCAGGTTATGGGTATGATCCTCTTGATTAGTTTTTAAGGAAAAATATACAATTTTAATACGGTCTTAATATAGTTGTAACTTGAATGACATATAAAAGGTGTAAGATAAAAAGTGTAATTAGCAATCCCCCTTTTATTTTGTTGAGTAGGTTGTTTCCGCCAAATAAGGTGGAGCAACCTATTTTTGTTGTAAACGGAAATTTTGAATTTTTTTATGGTGAAGTTTCATATGCTTGAATAGAGGTTAAAAATAGGTAGCCACACATGTATCGGTGAAGTTAAAATTGCAATGCCCCTAAAGTTTAGAATTGAGGACAAACCTTGTTTAGTCTTGCTATAATAAAAGGAAGAACGTAAAAGTGATTAGAGGTGTGCCTATGCAAAGAATTGCAAATTTAATAGCCATTAAAGACGATCAAGTATTATTACTTCAGAAGCCGAGACGTGGTTGGTACGTAGCTCCTGGCGGTAAAATGGAGAGCGGTGAGTCGATTTATGAGGCTGCTGTACGTGAATTTAAAGAAGAAACAAATGTCACACCTATAAATGCTCATTTAAAGGGTGTTTATACGATGATTATTAAAGAAAACAATGAGGTAGTGGACGAATGGATGCTTTATACGTTTGTTGCAAAGGATATAGAAGGCATACCGTTTAAAGAAACTAGAGAAGGCAAACTCGCATGGCACCCAGTAGAGGACTTGAAACATTTGCCAATGGCTGAAGGTGATCGTACAAACTTACAATTTGCTATCTCACAATCAGGCGTTCAGTACGGTACATTTGAATATACGACCGATTTTGAATTACTTCATGAGAAAATACAAATATCAATAGAACAATAAAGGAGCTGCATGACAGTGGTGGTTGAAGACCTAAAAGGTAAACATGAATTAGTTATTATTACAGGAATGTCTGGAGCTGGGAAAACAGTAGCTATTCAAAGCTTTGAAGATTTAGGGTATTACTGTATTGATAATTTACCACCAGCGTTACTCACAACATTTTTAACCCTACTAAGGGATTCGGGTAAAAATATTACACGTATAGCAGCTGTCATGGATATGCGTGGCGGCGACTTTTTTGATTCTCTTATTGGCGCCCTCGACCATATGCTTAAAGAAGGAGATATAGTTGCACGAATTTTATTTTTAGATGCAGATGATGCAACGCTAGTTAGACGTTATAAGGAAACAAGACGTGCACATCCTTTGGCTGCAAATGGGTTGCTATTAAATGGCATTAAACGAGAACGTAATCTTTTATCGGAAGTAAAAGGGCGCGCTAAATTTGTTTATAATACATCTAATATGAAGCCAAAAGAGCTACGTGAAAAAATTGCAAAAGAATTTGCAAATGATGCCAATAATATATTCTCAGTAAATATTATGTCTTTTGGATTTAAACATGGTATGCCGATCGATGCCGACTTAGTGTTTGATGTCCGTTTTTTAAAAAATCCATATTATGTAGAAGAGTTACGTCATAAAACAGGATTACAAACAGAGGTATCTTCTTATGTGCTGGCACTTGAGGATACGCAAACACTCATTCAAAAATTGACGGATTTGTTTGAATTTATGATTCCACTTTATAGACAAGAGGGTAAATCGCAACTTGTCATTGCTTTTGGATGTACTGGAGGACAGCATCGCTCAGTAACATTAGCGGAATATTTCGGGGCATATTTAGCTGGGAAGGAAAATACCGTTATTGCGCATCGTGACATCAATCGTAGAAAGGATTGAGTGAATGGGAAAGAAGCGAACAAAGCTTGTTGTAATAGGTGGTGGCACAGGGCTTTCTACCCTGCTGCGAGGCCTCAAGCACCACCCATTTGATATTACTGCAATTGTTACAGTAGCAGATGATGGTGGTTCTTCAGGACGCTTACGAGATGACTATGATATCCCACCACCTGGTGATGTCCGTAATGTTATCGCAGCGTTATCTGATGTCGAGCCGCTTGTAGAGCAAATGTTTCAATATCGATTTTTAGCATCGGAAGATTTACGTGGTCATTCATTAGGTAATTTAATGCTGACGGCTTTAACAGATATTACCGGTGACTTTAACCATGCTATTAGTGAAATGGGAAAGGTTTTAAAGGTGCATGGCCGCGTCATACCAGCTGCTAATAAAAAGATATATTTACATGCCGAACTTGAGGATGGTTCTATCATTGAAGGTGAATCTAAAATTCCCTTTGCTAAAAAACGAATTAGTCGAGTTTTTTTAGTACCTGAAAACGTGCAACCGCTACCAGAGGCTATTCGAGCAATCAATCGTGCTGACTATATTTTAATTGGTCCGGGAAGTTTATATACGAGTATAATTCCAAACCTTCTTGTAAAAGAAATTGGAGAAGCTGTTGTAAAGGCAAAAGGAAGAAAAATTTACGTTTGTAATTTAATGACTCAAAAAGGTGAAACCATTTCCTATACAGCTGGTGATCATGTAAAAGCTTTATATGACCATGTTGGAGACGCATTCATTGATTCTATTTTAGTAAATGATGTAAAGCTTCCTCATCCTGTAAAAGAACTTTATAAGGAAGAGTGTGCTGAGCCAGTAACGTTCGACGTTGCCAAGCTCGAAAGTATGCGATTAGAGGTTATTCAACGAGATATTGCCACGATTCGTCCTGATGGAACGGTTCGTCATAATGCGGCAAACGTTGCGGAATGGCTTGTAGATTATGCAAAAATCTATGAGGCAAAAAGTTAGTGAATTATAAAGCGCTTATTGTATATGATAAGATGGCATATACATAGAACAAAAGGTTGAAAGGAGGGCGTGATATGTCTTTTGCTTCTGAAACGAAAAAGGAATTAACTCAAATAGAAGCGGACAATCATTGTATGAAAGCAGAAGTATCTGCCCTAATTCGTATGAATGGTTCATTATCTTTCGCTAATAAGCAGTTAAGCTTAGACGTACAAACTGAAAACGCTGCAATCGCAAGAAGGCTTTATACGATTATGAAAAAACTATATCCATATAATGTAGAGTTGCTTGTTAGAAAAAAAATGCGTTTGAAAAAAAATAACGTATACATTTGCCGTGTTAGAGAAGGTGCGCGTGAGCTACTAATTGATTTAGAAATCATCTCAGACGACTTTCAATTTAATCATACTATTTCTCGAGAGCTCATTAAAAAGGGTGGCCAAAAAAGAGCATATTTACGAGGAGCATTTTTAGCTGGAGGCTCTGTCAACAATCCAGAAACATCAGCCTACCATTTAGAAATTTATTCATTATATAAAGAACATGGCGAGGCTTTAATGGATTTGATGAATGAATTTGAGCTAAATGCAAAAACAATTGAACGAAAAAAAGGCTTTGTAACTTATTTAAAAGAAGCTGAAAAAATTTCCGATTTCCTTAATATCGTTGGAGCTCATCAAGCAATGATGAAGTTCGAAGATGTCCGCATATTACGAGATATGAGAAATAGTGTTAATCGCATTGTTAACTGTGAAACAGCGAACTTAAATAAAACAATAGGTGCCGCATTACGTCAGGTAGAGAATATCCGATTTATTGAAAATTCAATAGGTCTCGATCAATTACCAGAAAAACTTCGTGAAATAGCGCGATTACGAGTAGAATATCAAGATGTAACACTGAAAGAACTTGGTGAAATGGTATCAAGTGGAACGGTTAGTAAATCAGGTGTCAATCATCGATTACGTAAAATTGATGAGATTGCTGATGCATTAAGAAGTGGCGAAAAAATTGGTGGCTAAATTTTCATACTTTTCAGGTACGTGTTGTTCTTTTGCTAGTAAGTAAGGTAAGATAAAAATAATAAGATGAACGGTAGTAAAGGGGAGTTTTAAGAATGACCGAGAGAAGAGTCCATGTAAAATTAAAATTAGGACTACAAGCTAGACAAGCAGCGCTATTTGTACAAGAAGCAAATCGCTTTAGCGCAGATATCTTTCTTGAGAAAGACGAGAAAAAAGTAAATGCTAAATCCATTATGGGTGTTATGAGCTTAGCCATTGCAAAAGGAACAGAAGTTGTCCTTAGCGGTGATGGTAACGATGCTGAGCAAGCGGTTACAGCATTAGCAGCCCTAATCGAAAAAGAAGATTAATAAAACGTATAATGCAGAAACTGTCCAAGAGGTCACACTTACATATTGGGCAGTTTTTTTGCGTTTTCACATTGAAAAAGCAGGTCCTATTTTTTGTTGGATATTTGTACAACTTGAGATGAAGGTCAATGTTATCCTATACCGATCGTCGACGTGAGGGATAGGAAGATTGAAGTGATAGGGAGTAGAGTCAGAGTCGAAGCGATGGGAGAAAGGGTGAAGTGGCGGAAAGAAAAGTTAAGATGACGGATGGAAAAGCCGAGGTGACGGAAAGAAAGGGTAAAGTGACAGAAAGAAAGGGTAAAGTGACGGAAGGAAAGAGTAGAGTGGCGGAAAGAAGAGTCAAAGCGACGGAAGGAAAGAGTAGAGTGGCGGAAAGAAAAGGCAAAGCGACGGAAGAAAAGGCTGCGACGGAAAGAAGGGCCGAAGCGACGGAAAGAAAGGGTAAAGCGACGGATGGAAATGCCGAAGTGACGGAAAGAAAGAGTAAAGCGACGGAAAGAAGAGGCAAGGCGACGGAAAGAAAGAGTAGAGCGACGGAAGAAAAGGCTGCGACGGATGGAAATGGCGAAGCGACGGAAAGAAAAGGCCGCGACGGATGGAAAGGGCGGAGTGACGGAAAGAAGAGTGGAAGCGATGGAAAGAAAGGCCAAAGCGACGGAAGAAAAGGCCGCGACAGATAGAAATACTGAAGTCGCGGATAGAAACGCCAAAAACGTGGATAGAAACGCAGAAAACGCGAATAGAAACGCCAAAAACATGGATAGAAACGCCAAAAACATGGATAGAAACGGCAAAAACGTGGATAGAAGATCCAAAGCGACGGATAGAAGAGCCGAATCAAGGGTGGACCCATCAAAGCAAACAAAAAAAGACATCTCAGGAATAAACCTGAGATGTCATTCGTTTTTTTATTTACGGTCGTTGCGATCCATAATTTGGTCGATTAAGCCGTACTCTTTTGCGCGCTCAGCAGTCATGAAGTTATCGCGGTCTGTATCTCTTGCAATGACTTCAAGTGGTTGACCTGTGCGTTCTGATAAAATACCGTTTAATTTTTCACGTAAGAATAAAATGCGTTTTGCAGCGATTTCGATTTCAGTTGCCTGACCTTGTGCACCGCCAAGTGGTTGGTGAATCATTACTTCAGCATTCGGTAATGCGAAACGTTTACCTGGTTCACCAGCTGCAAGTAGAAAAGCACCCATAGATGCTGCCATACCAATACAAATTGTTTGTACTTGTGGCTTGATAATTTGCATTGTGTCATAAATTGCCATACCGGCAGTGATTGATCCACCTGGTGAGTTAATATAAAGAAAGATATCTTTATCTGGATCTTCTGCTTGTAGGAATAGAAGTTGAGCAACAATTGAGTTAGCAACGTTGTCATCAATTGCACTTCCTAATAGGATAATACGGTCTTTTAGTAGTCGTGAATAGATGTCGTACGCACGTTCACCACGACTTGTTTGTTCAATAACTGTAGGAATTAAATTCATGTTAAATCCTCCTTAGAAAACTAAATTCGAATACTTTTGCTGAAAACTTCCATCGTATTCAGCTGTAACCTTATCATACACATTATAGTCAGGGAAGGTCAAATATTAACCCTGTTAAAGTGAAATAAATTAAAATAATTTCGCCTTGTGTTAATTGAAGCAGGCGCTTCGCTTTTACGTAGATAAACAATGCGCCTGAAGCCCGTACATTAACTTCCTTTCTAATGCGTGACATACACTGTAGCTGCGTTTTATTTACTAGGTATTTTGAACTTACTGAATGAAGATAAAAAAAGTTTAAATGTTTTACATTCTATAGTTGAATTTTGAGCAATACGTTTGTATAATGAATAAGGTCATAAGTTAAAGTACAGTACACTATTTTGTCAGGTATGCTTCAAATGAGGATTATCTACATCATGCTTTTCGTAAAGCCTAGTGGGTACTTTTTTTTTGTTCAATTGCCCT
Source organism: Lysinibacillus sp. NPDC093692 (assembly GCF_050280125.1). Lineage (NCBI taxonomy): Bacteria > Bacillati > Bacillota > Bacilli > Caryophanales > Bacillaceae > Lysinibacillus > Lysinibacillus sp. NPDC093692. The sequence continues at coordinate 6,442 of NZ_JBNNUW010000012.1, read as the reverse complement.
CGTGGTGTAATGGATAACACGTAAGATTCCGGTTCTTGCACTGGGGGTTCGATTCCCTCCGAGGGCGCCATTTTACTGATTATTTGATATATTTTTATAACTCGAATTCTCCTAATAAGTAGTTTAGCAGCCTGCTTAGTGGAGAAAGAGAGGGAAATTAATGGGAATATTACCCAATAGGCATTATTCCCGTATCTGTTCCTTTCAAACCTTCAAAAGAGCAACAACTCCAAATTATTTTTTAGTGAACATACTGTACGTGAAGACTAGTTATACTAGTCGAAAAAAAAGAATCCTATCTGAGGGGATTCTTTTTTTTTTGCAAAAAAAGTAACATATACAATGGGTTTTGACTGTGGAGTTAGAGATTGTGTTGGCTATTTGTCGAAGAGAGAAGCTTTTTGTAATCCGCAAAACGAGCGAGGAAAATTTATAGTTCATTAAATAAGAGCAGCCCCTGTGATGATGCATCACATATGGGACTGCTCTTGTTTTTTTATTATTAATGTAGGGGATTTGTTGTAGTGCCGAACGAATTAAGCATCGTGTTCATATCTTGTTGAGAATATTGTGGTACTTGATAGTAGCCGTGCATATTTTGGTAAATAGATAATTCGTATGCCATTTCAATGCAGTTGGGAATACTATCAGCAACAACACGTCGAACTACAGGGTTTGTAGTTTCAGTTGCGGCAGCAGTCATACATTTTGCTGCTCCTTTTTGAGCACCTAATAGGAAGCCAGAAATTGCTTCGTCGTTGAGCTCGCTTGCATTTTGCATAGGCTTTTTAGGTTGGCCAGGATTTAATCCGTATTTGAAATCATTGCCTGTCTCCATTTGATAGCGTCCTGTAGGTACGGAAGGATCATGCCCTGTATTAAATGATTCCACAATTGTGTTATACATACCTAATGTGAAATTATATTGGCGATCCAAAATGCTAAGTAACTCAGGATCCTTAACATGTTGACGTAAAAAGATCGATTGATTCATTCCAGCAATAATTTCGCCAATTGTTTCATGCATGTCCATTAGTTCATGTCCACCATGATTTAGGCTTTGTTGTTGGTTGAATGATGTTTGGTTTGATGATTCATTTTGAAACGATTGTGTCAAAAAAAGCGCCTCCTATATATCATAGTTTTGTTACATATTAAGTATGGCACGTTAGACAAATTTCATACGGTATTGATGCGTTTGCATATAAGTAGAATAGTGATGTTTTTTTGTTGCATATTAGTGGTAATGAAAAGAATGGCTCATCGTCAAAATAAATAGTATTTCTGATTTTGAGTGATAGCTAAAAGAAAGCGAAGGTGGTTTTAAAGTTGAAAAAAATATTTGGACCTATCGGAATTATCGTTATTATTTTAGTTGTATTGTCCTTACTATTTATACCAAAATACAATAGCCTTGTAACGGCTGAGGAGGGCGTAGATTCGAAATGGGCTCAGGTTGAAAATCAGCTACAACGTCGCTACGATTTGATTCCGAACTTAGTAGAATCTGTAAAAGGATATGCCAACCATGAAAAAGAAGTTATCGCTAGCATTACAGACGCACGTGCACAAATGGGAAGTGCTCAAAGTCCAAAGGAGCAAGCGGTTGCCAATGATGCATTGAATGGAGCACTTAGTCGATTGCTAGTAGTTGTAGAAAATTATCCGAATTTAAAGGCAGATGCAAACTTCCGTCAATTAATGGATGAATTAGCGGGGACAGAAAACCGTTTAGCTGTTGCCCGAGAAGATTATAACAATGAAGTGCAGGCTTTTAATAAAACAGTCAAACGTTTCCCAGGTAATTTAATCGCGGGGATGTTTGGCTTTGAACAGAAGGAATATTTTAAAGCTGCTGCCGGTGCTGAAAAGGCACCATCTATAGATTTTAGCGGTTCAGGTAAACAATAATGAAACGGTTGATGACCCAACTTGCTATTGTTGGCTTCCTATTTATTTTATCTATTAGAACAGCAGATGCCACAATGCCAACACCGATGAAAAATACGTATATTCATGATTTTGCTAATGTTATATCTGCCTCTGTAGAGGAAGAACTCAATCGTTACTCAGAGCAGCTAGATAAAGGTACAAGTGCTGAAATTATGGTCGTAACAGTAGATAATATTAATGGCCAAGAGCCAAAAATGTATGCAACAAAAATGATTCGCTCTTGGGGTATTGGTGATGCCAAAAAAAATAATGGTGTGTTAATCTTAGCAACGTTTGGGCAGGGGAAAGGCAATAATGATGTTGTTATTGCAGTGGGTCAAGGCCTTGAAGGGGCATTACCTGATGGCAAACTGGGGCGCATTTTAGATGATGCGTTTTATCCAAATGTAGGTGCTGAAAATATGGATAAGGCATTTAAAGCAACGTATGCGGAAGTATTTCAAAATGTCGCGCAAGAGTACGATTGGGATGGAGAGGTGCCTGAAAATACAGCAGACAGTGAAGGAATGCCAACGTGGATAATTATTTTAATCGTTATCATAGTAATTGTTGTATCAAATGGTAGAGGGGGAGGGCCTCGTTCAGGTCGACGTGGCGGTTATCCAGGTGGTTTTGGTGGCGGCTTTGGCAGTGGCGGCTCTGGAGGAAGTGGCTTTGGTGGATTCGGAGGAGGCTCATCTGCTGGTGGTGGAGCAAGTCGGAAATTTTAACTTCTTTCCGAATCTAGACGAATTATGCTGAGGCGATTGATTATTATATTCAAAAAAGTGAACTACAAATGAGTTCACTTTTTTACTGGTTTAAAAGTTCTAACGATCTAACGTGTATTGATATGGAGTAACCACTTTGAATAAAAGACTTTTATCAGCATCATTAGCAGTTAGTTTAACAACATCAGCTGTTATTCCTGTAACTATGAAGGAAGTTTATTGCACAGTCCTTTTATTATTGAAAGTAAAAACACATGAATACGCCTTATGAAAAGTTTTATGCTACAAGAAGTAATGGGGAGTTCGTTCAGTCATCAGTTGTTTGCACCTTTGATGACGAATACATACAGACTGTTTATCTACTCATGTATTCAGTTGATTTCATACCTTTTAATCTAGTGAACCAGAAAATTGACAAACATACAGAAGTTGGTTTAAATTTGTTGTATTGACAAAAAATGTATGACGCGAACTGATAATAGGAGGGAATCGTTTTGAAGAAAAGATTTTTATCAGCATCATTAGCGGTTATTTTAACGACATCTGCTGTCATTCCTGTATCTATGCAGGAAGTGCGCGCGGCCAATGAAACTAGTAGTCAAGTAGAAGTAAGAGAGGAACGTCTATCAGCTAAGGAGTTTTTAGATTTAACGGTAACAGCTCTTACGTTCCAGCATGGATCTGAAACAATGCGTCAGCAAATCATTGATACGTGGGTAAAAGGCGCAGAATTAAAAGATTTAAGTGTCAATATTAAACGTGATGAAGTGGCACGTGTTTTAGTAAGAGCTTTAAATAAAGAAGAAAAAGAAGCAACACTTGCCGAGTATCAAGAAAAAGCAAATAAGCTTGGTTTATTTAACGGTCTTTCGAATAGTGAAACGATTACTAAACAAGATGCGGTCAAAATTTTAAACAATGCTAAAAATGTGAAAAACGCTGTCAGTAATAAAGGCGTGAAAGAAATTTCTGTAGAAGATTTCATGAAAAACCCTGGAAGCGTCGGCTATCAACTTTCACCAGACGGAAATTACATTACTTATAACTCTGCGTGGAAAAATCGTTCAAATGTGTACGTAAAGAAAATGAATGATGATAGTGAGCCAGTACGTGTATCTAGCTCAAAGGACCGTGATATTGCCGGGTCATTCTGGAAAGATAATAATTTACTATATTTAAAGGATAAAGGTGGCGATGAAAACTTCCACATTTATTCAACGAAATTTAATGGTAATAAGGAAAAAGATTTAACTCCTTATCCAAATGTAACAGTTAGGTTCTTAAGTGATTTACAGGGCGTTAAAGACGAAATCCTTATTACGATGAATAAAGAAGATGCAAAGGTCTTTGATGTATACAAGCTTAATGTGAAGACTGGAAAAACTACACAAGTTGCTAAAAACCCAGGTAATATTTCGAGTTGGTTAGCTGATCATGATGGAAAAGTACGTATGGCAGTTACCTCAGATGGTGTAGAAGGAACTATCCTTTACCGTGACTCAGAGAAAGACGAATTCAAGCCATTTATTGAAATGAAAGCAGGAGATGAAGTAATGCCAATTGCTTTCTCTAAAGACAATAAACATATTTTTGCAACTTCTAATAAAGGAAGAGATAAAGTAGAAGTGGTTAAATATGATTTGAAAGGTAATGAAGAAGTAATTATGTCCAACTCAGAAGTGGATGTAATAGGTGTATTATATAGTCCTGAGAAAGATAAATTATTATACGGTGGATATATAACGGATAAAGTACACTATCAATTCTTTGACAAGGACTTTGAAAAACTATTCCGTAAAATTCAAAACAAATTAGGAGTTCATGAAAGTGAATTAAGTATTAATGATTACAATAAAGAAATGACAAAATTTATTGTTAGTGTTTCTAGTGACACTGTTTACGGAAAATATTATTATTACGATTCAACAATAGATAAAATGACAGAAATGGGAACATTAAGCCCTTGGTTAAAACAAGAAGAGCTTGCAGAAATGCATCCAATTTCATATAAAAGTCGAGACGGTCTAACAATTAACGGTTATTTAACATTACCAAAAAACAAAGAGGCTAAAAATCTGCCGCTTATCGTCAATCCACATGGTGGACCATGGGGACGTGATATGTGGGGCTTTAATCCTGAGGTGCAACTACTAGCAAATCGCGGTTACGCAGTACTACAAATGAATTTCCGTTCTTCGACTGGATACGGTAAAAAGTTCCTTGAGGCTGGTAATAAGCAGTGGGGTCTCAAAATTCAAGATGATATTACGGATGGTGTACAATGGGCAATCAACCAAGGTATTGCAGATCCAAAACGAATCGGAATTTACGGTGCATCCTTTGGGGGTTATGCAACTTTAGCAGGTATCACTTTCACACCAGATCTATATGCAGCGGCAGTTGATTATGTGGGTGTATCGAATATCTTTACGCTATTAAATACAATTCCTCCATACTGGGAAACAATGCGTGAAATGTTATATGAGCGAGTAGGGCATCCAGTGAAGGATAAAGAGCTATTAACAGCAGTTTCACCTGTCTTCCACGTGGATAAAATTAAAACACCATTATTCGTCGCTCAAGGTGCAAATGATCCACGTGTAAACAAAGCTGAATCTGATCAAATTGTTGAAGCGTTACGTGCAAGAGGCGTCGATGTAGAATACATGGTGAAGGATAATGAAGGCCATGGTTTCCATAATGAAGAAAATAGAATCGAATTCTACAATGCAATGCTGAAATTCTTAGATAGCCATCTGAAAAAATAATATGTATGAAAGAAGACTGTGCAGGAAGTATGACCTTGCACAGTCTTTTATAGTTAGAACCTTAATAGAATAATCCATATATCCGATAATTTTGTTATTTTAGGGATAGGAAAAGTCAGAACCATTTTAATAATGGGTGCTATTTCCCGAAAAATTGTTTATAGATAGCTGTTTCGTTTTATAATAGCTCATAAGGGAGGTGCTGTAATTGAACGTGAAATTTTTTAGTCGAGCGAATTGTGGACTATGTGTAGAGGGACTGCATACATTAAAGCTTGTACAGGAAGATATAGATTTCGATTTAGAAATTATCGATATTGAAGAAGATGAGAGCATACATGAAAAGTATATGCTCATGATTCCGGTAGTAGAAAAAGATGGGCAAGTAATACAATACGGCAATTTGGATTACCCAACACTTATGGAGCATTTATGTAGCGAATAACAAAGGAGGAACCTTGTATAAATCAACATACACAGAGCGTGGAAACGAATATGCTTAAAAAATTCGCTTCCTTCTAAGAGGTTAATTATTTATGTAGACCTAATTATAGTACCCTTATGATGTGTTCCTTTAATTGAAAGGGTTGATTCTATTTAATAGTATGATTTAGCTGTTGTTAAATCTACTGTATTGAAAAATTGTTTAAACGTGTTGACAGGTGAAAAGTAATCGTGATATATTATTATTCCTGTCACTTCGACAGTAAAAAACATTTCAAAATAGGTTTGACAAACATATTGATATTTTGATAGAATAAAGTCCTGTCACATTGACAGTGAAAAAACACTTCAAAATAGTTGTTGACAAACATATTGATATTTTGATATAATTATTTTTGTCGCTAGTCGACAATGAAACATGAAACATGAACCTTGAAAACTGAACAAGCAAAACGTAATCAATAAAGTTTTCAGTAGCTAACCTTGAGTTAGTGAACGAAACAAAATTTTGGACATCAAACATGATGCCAGCAAAACAATTTGAGCTAATCAAATTTCTTTTATGGA
>NZ_JBNNUW010000011.1:0-129662 GCF_050280125.1 Lysinibacillus sp. NPDC093692 | reverse complement strand
GCTTCATCAAGTTGTTTTATTGCTTCCTCTTTCGTTAATGTACCTGCTTTTACTTGGTTAAAAATTTCTTGTACTTTTTCTTTAGAAATCTCATCAAAGTTAGCTGGTTTACTAACTTGCCCTTTCACATATTCACTATCTCCAATAATTTCGGTTGGGACTTCGGCAGCAAACGCAGCTCCAAAAGTTGAAAGTGCAAATACAGCACCTAAAGTAGTAGCAGCCAATTTCTTTCTCTTTTTCATAGTTTTTAATCTCCTTTTAAAGTATTTTGTCTTACAGTCTTGATTATATAGGCGATATCTGTAGTTACTGTGAAGACTATCTGAAGATTACCTGGAGATTTTGGAGTATCTGGGGTATTTTCCCGAATTTTTTTCTCTGTGCAGTAAACCATAGTAGATTTGAGTTCTAGCATTAATTCAATTTTTAACAATAACTATCATTTTAGAAGTATAGATGTTCATAGCACTCCCGCCAACTTCTTACTCAAGTATCTTTTGAAGTTGACGGATACTAAATTTTTTCTTTTTAAAAGTAAAAAATTGTCCCAAAACACAATTATGTACATATAAATTTATAGAGATAAATCGTTATCACACGTAGAAATGACCATTTGAACATCTTGTCTCTTCATTTAACTATTAGTGACTCTCAGCTGTTTTCTTGCTCCAAAGTCTTCTTTTTCTTTTTTTTAGATCCTTCTTCACCTTGTAAGGATAGTCCATCTGCCATTTCCCCATCTTTTTATCATATTCTTTAGCATCAAAAAGCCGCAAAAGTTGGCCAAAAGTACACGTAATGAAATAACCATTTCCGCAATATGCTTCGCTACGGACGGCTTCTCAGCAATGATTATTCTAAGTCCCATTTAAGATCAACCTCCCCTATTCTTTATCTCTTTCGAATTATTTATTTTAGAAAACTTCATTTAAGGCTCCTAAAAAACATACTGGTTATAAATATAATGTCATTTAACTACTTTATATATATTTCCACTTTTTTTCATCCATCGAAAAATCATATCAAATAGAGCGTATTTCAGTAAATGTACCCCCTAAATATTTCTTATTAAATTACACTATTTAGTGATACTTTCTAAAACTTGTGAAATTCCCACATCTATTGTATAGTAAAAATACTATTTTATTAAAGGGTGAACTTTTTGTTAAATGTAGAATTCTAATCTAAATCAACTTTATAGCTTAATTTTGTTGAGCAAACCACCGATATAGGTGTTATTTGTTATGCAAAAAAATAGCAAGATTAGAATTAGTTAGCTTCGTATAAACATTTTAGCGCGACTAATTTTAGTCGCGCTTTTTTCTATTCGTTGATTTAGATAATTTCAATTTTTTCTATTTAAAATTGAGAGGACGAATCTACAATGCAAAAACAATTACAACAAATTACAGCTAATATGCTGCTTGAAGAACATTATCACACATTAGAAAAGGCTTTACTTGCTTTATATTTTCATAAAAATTGTACAACCAAATCTTTAGCTAATATGACAGACTTACCAATACCTATCGTTTCTGCAATGAAGAAAGAATTTGCCAAGCAAGGATGGGGTAAACATAGCTTAACGAAAAAGGGCCAACTAGCTATCTCACAATATTTTCAACTCTCAGGTGCAAATGCTAAACTTTATTTTCAATTAACGACAGATAATTCGTTTCGTACAGAATGGATTGCACAAAATATTAGCGGGTTAAGCACCATTTATGATGCTAGACCCACAGCTGACGTAGCAATAGATCAAGCCAAATGTACAGTTGATACAGCATTAAAACGTGCATTGCTCGCACTAGACTATACAATGCTACTCAATAAGCGCATTTTATGTTTAGGCGACGATGATTTTATTAGTATTGCATTAGCATTTTTACTAAAGAAAATCGCTCCACATTCTGCAACTAAAATTGTTGTATTAGATATTGATAGACGAGTCTTAAGTACAATTAGCAACATAGCTAAAGACTATGAGCTTCCGATTAAAGCAGATTATTATAACGTTCAGGAGCCTTTGCCTAAAACATACGCCCATCAGTTTGATTGCGTATACACAGATACGCCGTATACCTTGATTGGCGCACAGCTCTTTTTATCACGTGCAATTAATGCGCTCAAGCCAGAAGCGATGCGACATGTGTTTTTTTCCTACGCTAAACGGAGCTATCAAAAACAGTGGGAGCTACAGCAAAGCTTACAAGCTATGGGCTTCGTGATCAATAGTATTAAATACGACATTAACACCTATGAAGGTGCGCAGATTTTAGGCGCTACAAGTCAGTTATTCGTATTACAAACAACAGAACATATGATTTCCCACATTCCTAATCAGCGAAAATTTACGCGGCCAATTTACACTGGAGAAGTTGAGCGAAAATCTGTCGTTTATCAGTGTATTCGTTGTAAACACTCACTTATAGTAGGTGCTAAAAATCAGTACACTACGATTACTCAGCTTCAGTCCAGTGGTTGCCCTAGCTGCAAAAATAAAAAGTTTTCACAAATAAAGAGAACAGTACAAAAAACGCAGGATCAGCATGCATTAGGCCATCATATTTTATTAGAGTTGCATGATTGCGATGTTGCATTACTTAATGATGTACAAAAAATTAAAACAATTATGTGTCAAGCTGCCCACAAAGCAAAGGCAACGATTGTAACAGAAAATTTCCATCATTTCTCACCTTACGGGGTTAGCGGTGTCGTCATCATTCAAGAATCACATTTGACGATTCATACGTGGCCAGAGTACGGTTATGCTGCAATAGATGTTTTCACTTGTAACAGTAAAATAGCTCTACAAGAGGCCGTACAATATATTACTGAGCAATTTAATGCAGGAAATGCCACACAGCATTACGTATATCGAGGTAAATAGAAAAATGGGTAATATAGGCCCTTAAAATGTAAAAGGAAAAGAAAAACAACTTGTTAAAACGGCACCTATGTCCTGGACACAATATAAAAGAGATTAAGCAACTAGAAGGTGATTCTTATATGAATAGGGATCATCTTTTTTAAGTTCCCTTAATGACGATAATTGTTATAGTTAACCATATAATGATTTAATTTTGATTTAAGCTCTTTTAATGTGTTACAAGATTGTTAGTCTACCTCAAATGACAAAAAAACGACTCTTGTAGCGCATTGACCTAACAGTTCCCTCCCCTACCATTTGTCCCTCTAGTAGCCTAATTCTTGCATCCTGTAATTCAATTATTTCCGATGGTGTAAGTTGTCGTTTTAATGGTCTGCCAGAACCCATTTCCCTTGAATCTGTGAGCCCAATAAATTCTTTTTACAAGCTTTTTTCCACCTATGAGCTGATTGTTCAATTCGTACCATCCCTATAACTTTGTTAAAACATTAAAAAAACTCTAATCATAATTGATGAACATTACTTGACGTGTGAGAAGGAGTTGTTATAATGACTTTAATATATGAATATATGAACAAATGAACATATATTGATTTTTAAATAGAAAGTGGGATCAAGAGATGTTAGATATTATTGTGATTGGTGCTGGACAAGCTGGATTAAGCATGGGGTATTATTTGCAACAAGGAGGCTATAATTTTGTAATATTCGATGGAAAAAAAAGAATTGGGGATACATGGAGAAATAGGTATGATTCCTTGATTTTATTTACACCTAAATCATATAGTTCACTGCCAGGGATGAGATTAGAAGGAGATAAAAATGCATTGCCTACAAAGGATGAAATCGCAGATTATCTTGAAGCATATGCTGAACGTTTTTTGTTACCGGTGAAAATGGAGACGACTGTACTTAAAGTACAAAAAATAAAAAGTACATTTGAAGTCACTACTGATAAGGGGATATTTCATTCTAAACATGTTATCATCGCATCTGGTGCTTTTCAGAAACCGTTCATTCCTTCAATTTCCCAAAGTCTTTCACGAGAGGTGTTTCAAATTCATTCTTCTCAATACCAATCACCTGAGATGATTCCAGATGGCCCTGTTCTTGTAATTGGAGGAGGAAATTCTGGTACGCAAATTGCGACAGAACTTGCAGAAAATCGTGAAGTAACCATCGCTATTAGCCATCCTTTTAAATTTTTACCACTTAATATTATAGGGAAAAGCATTTTTTACTGGTTAGAAAAAATTGGTCTCTTATATGCAGGAACGGATACAAGGCGCGGATTATGGTTTCGAAAACAAAGTGACCCTATTTTTGGACTTGAGTTAAAGCATCTGATTCGTAAAGAAAAAATAAATATTAAACCAAGAGTCATAAAGATACAAGGCGGAGAAATAATGTTTAATGATCGTAGTAAAACAAACGTGAAAAATATTATTTGGTCAACAGGATTTGTTCCTGACTACAAATGGGTAGACATAGAGGGAGTTTTAGATGCAAATGGTTTCCCTCTTCATAAAAGAGGTTTGAGTCCAATACAAGGGTTATATTATATTGGACTACCGTGGCAACATCAAAGAGGATCGGCACTTATTTGCGGAGTCGGAAAAGATGCTGAGTTTTTATACTCGGTTCTGAAAAAGATGATTTAAGTTTTTCAATTTCACCTTGGCTTAATTGAAAATCGCTTCCCCACCATATTAGTTTCATTAATAAGCTCTTCTTAACTGTTGCTCTATGTGCCATAAACATATACAAAAACCCAAGGAAAAGACGACCACAGCTTTTCCTTGGGATACTCTGTTTACTAAAACATATTAATAAACTTTAGCTGCCCAAATCCCTATTTCAATTTTTATCTCAGGCAAACCTAACTCAGCAATATATCCCATCGTCAGTGCGGGATGTAAACAGCCTAACACTATATTTTCACCAACTGCAACGACTTCTTAATCTCCTGAACATCTTTTGCTAATACGCTCTTCACATTGGCTCCGAACCATTCCAGTGACGCATCTATCTCCATGTTTGAATCTACTTCTGCTAGGAATTCACCATAATCAACTGCACCTTCAAACAATGGAACCATCCCTTCTCTAGACCCTGCTGCAGCATAAACATTGTTTGGAGCAAAAACATCAAGTTGTGTACGTGAGGCAATATTTTTAAAGTGAAAATGTGAGATATAAGGACGAAGTTGCTTCATAGCGACAATAGGGTTCATCCCTGATTCCCATATATGTAAAACATCAAAGTTCACTCGTAAGCTTGAGTGATCCGTTTCTTCGAGTAACTGCATTGTTGAAGGTAGATTATCTGTCAATGTGTTCGGATGAGTTTCGACAAGCAAATATTGTCCTTTTGACTCAAGATAATCACAGAGCATTCTAAGCCTAAAAATAAGTTCTTCCCTTTCTTTCGTACTTGTGTCTGAGCTGCCCTTCTTTCCTACAAATGTACGAATCTTATTTGTTCCCCAGCGCCTTGCAAGTGAAGATAGCCTCTCTGTTTCAGCCATCATCTCAGAAACTGGTGCTTCTAATGGCAAATAATCACTAAGCATGCTCGTTTCCAAACCGTAGGAGCTTAGCCAATCTGCTCCATAATGAAGTTCGTCTGCCAAGTTTTTTGCATGAACACCCCAGAGCTCGATTCCTTGGAACCCCTGCGTTTTTGCAAATTGGGCTAATTGGTCAATCGAGTGGAGATGGTGCCGAAACGAGATTGTACAGATAGATAGTTTCATACTTTAACCTCTTTCTTGTGCTGTAATGTTAACCATGCTTCAAAACATTCTTGTAATCCTTGCTTAATCTTGAACTCAAGGAGACTTTGTTCTTCTAACTTCACAAAAATATCTTCCGCTAATATCAAATTTTCCGTCATCGCAAGCTTCATCGCCCGATACTGAATCGTTGTATAGCCATTCACTAGACGCTCAATTTCATCACACCATGTGTCAAAGCCTTCCTCTTCGCGGCCAAGTGCTTCCCAAAAAAATGCAAACGCATGCTCATATGCATACTTTCTAATCGCTATAACCGGCAATTGTTTTAAGGCAGTCGGAAGTTTTGACATACTTTCTTTTCCTGAAATATACTCTTTAATAATTTCGGTAATGGCATCTGTCAACGGATTACAATGAAGCTTGATACATGTATTAAAATAGGCTTCAACCGTCTCTGTAGTTGGCGCAATAATCGTCTCAGCATCAAAGTAATAGCCACCTTCGACAGTTGGCTCTTGAATTGCAGCTAAAATTCTCTCCTTCGGTAAAATCCCTTCCCAGCGAAAATCAGGGTCATACATAAACCATTCTTCTTCATTTTCAGTCGATTCTAGCATCACATAATGAGGGAATGGACGTTGATGAAATTTATTTTCTCGCTCTGGAAGCATCGATAAATCCAGCATCACCATCACATGTTGATGTGGCGATTTATTCTCTAATAACCTTAGTAGATTGTTTGTATTTTCTTGTTTTGATTGCTTTTCGTCATACCATTTGTAAAGCTTAATTCCATAGAGCATTTCATACCATGTTTGAAAGAAATGATGATCAATTTGATCAGAGTGGTATGCTAGCACTCCGTTTTCGAGGACATCAAAATCTGCGTCCCATACCCCAAAATAGTAGGGCCTATGATCGACGCCTTTCGTTTTCTTAATAACCTCACAAACACAGCTTACAAAACAATGAACTTTTATCATTTTTAGCCTCCGATTATTCTACCTTTTGCTGTTTTTCTAAAAAGCTTGCTAGTGTTCCTACTGTTTTGAAATCTTTAGGAACGAGAACCTCATCGGGAATGGGGATGCCAAGATCCAACTCTATATGAAGAATCAGTTGAAGGACCATAATTGAATCCATATACAAATCCTCATTTAATCGGGCATCTTCATTAAAAGAAGACAGTGTCTGCAACTCTAATGAATTTTCCATAATATCATAGATGCTCTTGATCAATTGTTGGCGCGTCATACTGGTATGCCTCCAAGTTTTTTTCTACTTACTTTTCCGTTAGGTAGCTTTTCAATTTCATGAACAAACACAAACTCCATCGGAATTTGATGTGGAGCGAGATATTTCCGGCACCATTCTCTAAGTTCCATACTATCGATTGGTTCAGTAGACACATATAGTGCGCATACTCGCTCTCCTGATAAGTTGTCTTGTTTCTTATATACGACAGCTTCGACTATTCTTGGCTCACCCATTAATACAGCCTCAACTTCTTGCGGATACACATTCAAGCCTGCTACATTAATCGTGTCATCTATTCTTGCAAGAAAAGAAAGAACATTATTTTCTATATAGCCAAGATCTTTCGTATGAATTGTTTGTGTAGACGATTCAATGATAATTTCGCTCGGTGTTTGTTTATCACCAGCTGTCACCTTCACATGAGGAAGGGGGTAACCCATTTCTTTCGGATCTTCCACATTAGGGTGAATCGCAACACACCCAGATTCAGAGCATCCATACTGCTGTAGTACTTGGTTAGATTTCTCTCTTAGCGATGTCAACCAGCTATGTGGCATCACAGTTCCTGACGTCATCACACGATCAAATTGTTGATCAACCGGTAATAATTTACTTAATGTATAAAGTAACGCTGGAGCCCCATAGAGGATGTGCTTAGGATATTCTTTTAGCTTTTTCAAAATATATTTAGGATTACTATTCGTAATAACAACCGGCTTTGCTCCCCTTCTTATGCAAGCTAAGACACCACAGATGAATCCATAAGAATGAGTAACCGGACAAGCAACAACAGAATTTGTCAAGGAATCGACAGGTAATGTCTTTACATAACTTTCAATCTCTTCTTCCACTGAACTCCACGTTCGTTCAATACATTTCGGAGCTCCCGTTGTACCTGAGCTCATTTGAACTAATACGCCTTCTTGGTTATTGACATGATTTGATAGTTCGATGAAAGAATCGATTGATTGGAACAACAAAAGATGACTACGTGCTGAAGAAGCAAGCAGTACAGATCCCTCTTTTGGCGTCGCTGGATGGATTGGGACAACTGATCCACCTTTTTCGCGAATGTATAAACTAAGAGCTATATATTGGAAAGTATCATCCGTACAAATAGCTAGTCTGCGATTGTTACACTCTCTTAGGTGAGGTAAGCTTTCATATAGTTCAAATTGCTTCTCGATATCTTCTACTGTATAAAATTGATCATTGACATAAAACATCATCATTTCCCCTTTTCATCCGCTTGCGCCAACGTATTGTTGACGATATGTCGAAAATTACCTTCTTCTTGATTTTGAAGTTTCTTTGTTAGTAAAGATTCAACATAAATATGTGTGCTAGTATGCTGAAGCTGTTCATTTCTAGAGCGTAATGATGGAAAACGTTCAAAGTGTTTCTGTATTCCGTTCTTAACTAGACTCCAAAAACGTGTTTCTTCAAATCCATACTGCTCTTCTAGCAAATAAGATAGTTCACTTAAATGAAACACGAATAGTGTATCCATAGCTAACTCTCGTAAAGCCTCTACAGAAGACATCCAATAATAATGATCGACATGTGCATCTTTAAAACGTTCGTGTATCGTTTCAAAGTCTGGAACGAGGCTTCTATCTGCAATGAATTCTTCCATATATTCGATACTGTCATGGAAATCCCTCAGTACAACTCGAGTCGGCCATCCATTTTGATGTAATAAAATCATATTTTGCGCATGTGCCTCAACAGCAATACCGTGAGCGACAAGCAAGTGCCACACAGGAATAACACTCACTTCTATCAAGCGTTTTACCCACTCCTCCGTTCCATATCGGCAAAGCCAATCATCAATAAATGGACGCCCATCTAACTCCATCATCATTAGTACCGTAAACGGTACCGCTTCCTCTTCATCCTTCATATACGTGCGCACACTTTCTCGCCATATGGAACCTAACTGACCTTCTAGTTTTCTACTATGTTTTTTTGTATTCGGTTCAAAAATAATCCCTGCATATTCTTCCAGTACAATAAGAGACGCTTCCTTTTGTAAATAGTCGTCTAATTGAACTACCTGTTTAAGCCATGCTGAAATATGAGGAGCGGCACAAACAGCATGAGAATGTAGCTTTCGTAATGAAGAGGTATTCACCATATTCATCGAGCATTTTAATTGCGCCTTTTTCAGATTTGAAAAGTTCCATAATGTTCGCACTGATTGGGTTGCCCTATAGTAATCTCCTTTCACATTTAGAGGTACTAGATCTTTTTGCTCCATTAATCCAGCAAGTTCTTGTTTCATGTTATGCCATTGCCAAGGATGAATCGGTAAGAACGTATATTCTTCAAATGTTCCATCGAATACCGCTAGCGTTGCAAGAAGGTCTTCCCACAGCAAATGCCCTAGCTCTCTTTTCCAAAAGTTCTCTTCCTCTTCAAGAACAGAAATTCGTACGTAGCTTCTTCGTACCGCAACCCATTGAAGGGTAAAAGATTGCTTTGCCTCAGGGCCATAGTCTTTATGGTCGTCGATCGTAAAACCGGTTCTGGATTTATAACAAGGATGATATGGATGTCCTTCAATGATTTCTGATTCTAATTCTTCATAGCTCGAATTTCTTCTCGACATCGGCAGTTGGAGATGACGATCATTCCATTCACATAGCTTACTCGTCAAATGAAGTTCTTTCAGTAACCGAACTTTGTCTTTACGAGTCGAAAGTAATTCATCTACTAGATCCTCAAGTGGTGCTTCTAGTAACGTTTCATCTTTTCTTACTAGAAAAATACTATCTCCCTGTATTCGGATGCGATCAAACGCCATTCTTCTTCCTTCACAACGATAGGTGCACTTCTGACCAATAAGTGTAAAAATTGAAGTCCATTTATCTAAAGGTGTTTCTTCATACTTGATCAGTCCTTCAAAAATCATTGCTTCTACAAGCTGCCGCCTTACTCGTAGCTCTCCTTGTTTAGAAGCTAAAGGCTGTAGCTGCTGCATATTCTTCCTCCTCATGCTGAAGAACGAACGGATTTGGAATTTTCGTGTATACCGCTTGTTCAAGTTCGGCTTCTAGTTCATCTACATCATGAAACCTTGTTAATAAATTTGCTTTGAACGGAAGCTCTTCTTGTTTTAGAATGTTACGAACAAATGCCTTCCCGAAACCTGTAAATTCTTTTTCTAATAAGTGCAGTTGATCGATAGACCACTTCAAAAGAATTTTTTCATCGATTAGCTGATCCGCTCCAAATCGGGAAATAATGGGGAATAATTGATTCATAAACAAATAATATGTAAATCTATCATGAATAAGGGCATCTTCGTAAAATAGCTCAGCTGTTTCATGTAAAGAAGGCTCTATTGAAAGAAGTACTTCTTTATATGTTTTTGATAAGTAATAACCTTGGTTATCACGATAATAATAAGTAGTTGGATAACCTGAAGAAATGTTTAACAGACTATTTTGCTGGTGTGCTTCGAGAGCTATTCCATGCTCATCGTATAATCTTAATAATGGTTCAATAGCGCATTTCCAATACACTTTAAACCAATCTAAGCTTACACTCTCTAATGAGCGGAATTCTGATTGTGAGATTTTCATAATGAGCTGACACAGTTTTGATTTTTCATTTGGCAAGGGCTCTTGCACAAGAGTAGCAATCATGCAGATTCCTTCATCATGTCCTTTAGGAAATACGTTTGAGCGCAATATAACCTCAAACCCTGATTCCGTCTGATTTGGGAACTCTACAGTCATATAGGCTGGGTCATCAATCATCCGGAAAGATGGATGGTTCTGTAAGAAATCAATCTTACTCATTAACCGAGCCATAACAATTCCAGCTTTTAGTTCATGAGTTCTATTCACCCTCAATGAATTCGTTATTTTTACAGGAATTGAAAACTTATACATCATTTCTTCATCTGAGCTATATACCGTTCTTATCGAAGAGGTTGCTGTATAAAATGCCCCAAGCGCACCTTCGTATTTTATTAACCCTTCAGCAAGCGCTTCTTTTACATACTGTTGCTGTAAAAGCCACTGTGCTTGAAGCGGGTGCATCGGAATGAAGCAATCTGTCTCTGACATAACAAAATCGGGTTGTGATTTTGTTAAAGACTGAGAAATGAGTTCACTTGCACTTTTTTCTAATACAGAGGACTCTTTCACAATTTTACGGTCGACACGAAAATAGTGAAGTTGGAAAGAACCTTGTAACTCTGGCGCAAAACTCGTTTGTTGCCAATCTGCCATCCCTTGTCTGCTTTTAGGTGTCGGATGAAGCCAATGTCCAAGTAAGTTAGACTGCTCAGCTTCAATAAACGTACAGTTAGCTCCATTTTGTTTCTTACCTTCCAAACTCTTTTCAATATAATTTGCCATCGTTTGATAGCTCTCAATTATACGAAGAATCAGTTCATCAAAATGGGAAGAAAGTCCAAGACATCCATCCGCCTTTGCCATAAAATGCAGTTCCTGAATGAGCGTGATGAGTATCGTTAATTTATCTTCGACAAGCCATTGTTTTTGTTTCGTACAATATTTCAAGGAAACACCAAATATATGTCTTCCAACAAGAGATTTGTATTCCACGCCAAATGCAAAACGTGTGTTTTGGATCGGCAACTCAATCTCTAACATATGTGCCTCTGTAATCAAGATAGATAGTCGCTGTTCTTTTATCCACTCCTCCTTCCTGACCCAATGTCCGCTACTCACCTCTCGTATATAACAATTCATAAACGCCTGAAACGTTGCATTTTCTGCAATCTGTTTAGCAATCTGTTGCATGTAATTAATCATCCTTTCACAAAACCTTCTCCCTACCAAATGATAATGGTTATCACTCGCTGATAAAAAATTAGTCTCCCTAATTAAAAAGACTGATGATAAGAATTGAATGGGAACAAATATGTTGCTAAAATCAATTGATAATGATTATCACTTTCAATTACAATTACATATTATAGGAAATATAGAAATGACTCAACTGTCTAAAGTCCTATATGGCAATATACACCATCGAAATAGGTAAAAGTGTAGAAGAATATTTCAATTCTTGCATCACATGCGCAAGATAATTGATATAAGATGCAGTTTGACGACAAAATATTATAAAGAACTAGAAAACGTCAAACAAAGTTCACATCATATAATGTGAACCCTGTTTGACGTTTTGTATTTAATATTTAGCCTGTGCAATGACCGTAAAAACGGCTTCTGGTTAAGCTCGAAATTATGCAAATATTATCCTATTTATTCTAAGAGTAGTACCTTACTCTCTTTTTTTATGTTATTAAACATCTGCAATGTACTTCACTACGAAAGGCTTCTCAGCAACTGATTAACCTCTCCTATTCTTTCAATAGAAGTCCAATATAGTTAGAGTATCAACGTATATAGAGCCCCTCAGTATTAGCTATCTTTTCAAATAGATCAAGATTATGTTCACTATATAGGATAAACGCTAATCCATCCCCTCTAAATACAATATTCTTTTCAGGTATAATGAAGAATACATCAAGATGATCCGAAACAGCTAATTTAATGAGAGAAAGTAACATAGAATACTCATCAATGTTTATTAAATTTGATTCTTCACGTTTTTTGGGTAATATTTCATTCCATTCCCTCTCGTAGAATTTATAATACATTGTATCTTTATACAAAGTTAATGGTACAGCATAAGAAGCATAAAATTCAGATGATCCTAACCATATCAGCTCAAAAAATTTCTCGAATTTTTCTAAGCTTTTAAAATACGAATGAAAATCCTGAGTTTTTTGTTGAAAATCTTTACTTTCCAATTTATCAAAGAATACTTCTACTTGACTAAACTTTTCATTACTTTTTATTTGATATGGATAAATATCCAGTATTTTAAGATTCTCATACTCACAAAGTTGATATAGTAACTCGTCTACTTTTTTACTATCTCTATTTTTAGCCTCTATGCAAATACGATTTACTAAATTTTCTAATGACATGCCATATGCCTTCTTTCATTATTTATCTTAATACTTCACCGTTTTTTCTCCGCTAATTCCAATCATTATACGTGTAATACGCTTTAGAAATAGGCTTGTAATTTGCGTAGAAATCAAGTGAATTTCGTCTTCCTTTTTCAAGGTCTGTATTTGATGAAAAAACATTACCTACATCATTAGTTGACAAAAAATAAAAGAATCCATTTTGAAAAGATTGATCAAAATGGATTCTTCTTTAAACGGTTTTAGCTTTCATATAGTTTAATCATGTTTACAGCGTTATCGTTTTTGTTGCAACTGTTTGTTGAAATGCTTGATCATGCTCAACAAATACCATTGTGGGATTAAATTTTTGAATAAGCTCTTCAATCTGCATGCGCGAATAAATATCAATGAAATTCAACGGTTCATCCCAAATATAGATATGCGCTTTTTCACATAAACTTTTGGCGATAAGTAGCTTTTTCTTTTGTCCGCCAGAATAATGAGAAATATCTTTTTCAAATTGAATGCGGTCAAAGTCCATCTTACGTAGGATAGATTTAAATAACGTTTCATCAATCCCATGCTCTTCAATAAAGTCCGATAACATTCCCTTCAAATGAGAAGTATCTTGTTGGACGTAGGAAATAATGAGGCCTGAACCTGCATACATCGAGCCCGTATACTGTATCGGATCTCCTTGCATGAGTTTGAGTATACTACTTTTTCCGCTTCCATTCTTTCCATCAAGCACAATTCGGTCACCTTGTTCAAGTTTAAAGCTAATTGGCTTATTCCCTATTTGGTTATCATACTGAACAGACACGTCGGCCATAACAATCAATTCATTTGAATGAAAGGCCAATGATTCTAATTTTAATGACTCGGTTTTTTCCACATTTTTTAACAGTTTTGACTTTTCCTCAATAGCTTTTTGTTGCCTTGATTCAATGTTTTTTGCTCTCTTCATCATCTTCGCTGCTTTATGTCCTACAAAACCTTTGTCTAACTTAGAGCCTGAATTCGTTGTCCCATTTTTGGAAGCTTCCACTTGATTAGACCAACCGGATGTACGCTTCGAAGATTGTTTTAATCGCCCTATATCTTTTTGTAGACGCTCATTAGTCGCCTCTTCGTGTTCCTGCTGTCGATCAAAATTCAGCTTCCAAGAAGAATAGTTACCACTTTGAACTTCAATATTTGCCCTATTTATAGATAAAATATGATCAACACAGCCATCTAAAAAATTTCGGTCATGTGAAATTAAAATAAATCCTTTTTTCTTCCTTAAATATTCAGAGACTATCTTTCGCGCTTCCGTATCTAAATGGTTGGTTGGCTCATCAATTAATAGAAATTGCCCCTCTGTTAAAAAAAGTGCAGCAAGCAACACCTTTGTCTGTTCCCCATTTGATAATGTATTAAAAGGTCGATACATGACCTCGGCATCAACGTCTAAATAGGATATTTCACGAAGAATTTCCCAATCTTCTGCTTGGGGGCAAATTTCTTCCATGATTTCATGAGTATACTTGTTTTTATCCGAAACTGGATAAGGGAAATAATTAAATTCGACCGAAGAATTGATTTTCCCTCTATACTCATAATTCCCTAATAATAAATTAAAGAATGTTGTTTTTCCTCGCCCATTCCTACCGATAAATCCTAGTTTCCAATCCGTATCTATTTGAAAGCTTACATTTTCAAAAATATTGTCAAAGCTGCTTGGGTAAGAAAAAGTTAAATTTTGAACTTGTATCATTGACATGATAATTCCTCCTTTGTATATCAACACTTTTTATTTTTCATACAAAGTCGGCATATCCATCCATTCTAAATTTCTCCGCATAAGTTTGATGGATATTAACGACCTGTACGGAGTAATACATGCGTAACAATAGTATCTGAATCGCCCATTTCTCTCTCCCCTTATCGTTTAAATTGTTTATGAGAGAATAAAAAAATCCTCCCAATTTGTAATTGGAAGGATTAGTCTTTTACTGATCGTAAATAAGTCCCTTAATTGCCATCGGAAACATGACAAATAAAGTATAAACTGATTTATAAAAATGGACAGACTAATCCTATATTTTGTAATTTGAAGTTTGAAGTTGTTCATTTCAAATAAAAATATAGTTTAGTTAATCATCGTCCACTCATCAGTCCTCTCATAATTTGTATTTTTATTTTACCAAATTTTTTTATGAAATACAATTCAGTATCGATATCAATGCCAAATTGACTTCTATTGGTCACATTAAGACCGGATGATTTTAATTTTTCATTAAAATTCACAACATGACCGTCATTAACTTTTCCGAACGTGAAAGGAGAGCTGAGGTTAAATTTAGTGAAGTCTACCCCAATCCAATTACCTATCCCTTCAATTTAATGGCATTCGAATAACACCAAAATAGGAGTTCCTTTTTCGCCTTCCCAAAGCTCAACAAAAAAACAGTACCCATTAGGGAAATCATTTAGATACGCTTCATCATCAAGGCTAATATTATTTTTATATTTCGTATGCCATTCATACTGAACATCATTAATCGACAGTAGCTCTAATTTGCTTGTTTGTTCTGTTTGATAGTTACAGATAAATATCATTTCTACTGATCCATTAAAAATCATTTGTTCAAGTTCCTGTAATGTAGGAGTATCAGGGTAAACTTTACTTGAAACTAATGCTTCATCGTTAAAAATCTGATTTTTGTTTTTGTCTATGAAATGGCCTTTTCTTCTCACAATATTCATTCCTTTTTGTTAGTCTAAGGATAGATAATAATAATTATATGTATTGTACTTTCATTACTTCGCTATCGACCATTATCAAAGTTTGAGCTACCCTAACTTTACACTCGTTTTTACTTCTGGCTCAAAATTTATAATATAAAAAAAAGAGCATGCTTTTCAATTAAATAAAAAACATACTCTTAAAAAATTATAAAACGACTATTTTCCTGACACAGATCTTAATGGCTGAATTTCGCTAAAAAAGGGATACGTTTCGTTAGTCTATTATAGATATTAAATAGGATTTGTACGACCGGCTCCATTTTTTTAGAAGACTTAATAATGACTAAACTTGCCCCAAATGACAGAAGGGCTCCGCCAATCACGTCCGCTGGATAATGAACGCCGACATAGATACGGGAAATACCTACTAGGATAGCCCATACCAAAACAGGAAGCTTCCACGAGTCTTTTCGTAAAAGCAACGTACATGCTACAGCGAATACTAATACGGAATGATCACTTACAAACGAAGAATCATTAGCATGCGGTACTAATTGATGAACACTATATGTGATGAATGGTCGTGGATGGTAGTAGACCAAGTGCATGAGTGCGTTTAAACCCAATCCTAGTAAACATGTAAAGACAATGTATATAGCAGTATATTGTTTTTCTACCCTTTTTTCTTTGTTTGCAGTAAACCATAAAAATAACATAAATACGATTACGACATAAGGAACACTATCGGTGATGAAGATCATCCCTTTATCCAGAAAAGGATAGCGCCCCGCTATATCATTAATCCATTGAAACAATCCATAATTCATTTTGTAAATCTCCTTGCATTTAATTTCTAGGTGTTCATTTTGTAATGTAACAAGTACTGGCTTTTCAGGTGCTTAAAGCCCACATTGTGACATAGCCCAAGTTGAATACCTACATACGCTCATAAATGACGTCATTATAAGCCTCATAGTTTCCCATAAATATTTTGAAATAAAAAAACCATTAATCAACAAACAACAGACAAAATGACGTAATCTACAATAATAATTCTTAGGCTAGAAAATATTATTGTAAGCTAGCAAAAATCAGTGTAAAGATGATAAAATATTCTCATAAAGGGGGCTTTCAATTATGGGGAAATTAAGCAAAAGGAACATTCTGTGGATTGTGCCAATCGGGATTTTAGGGGTATTCTGGTATTTTTACGGTCCACAAAAGGACATTACAGATAATGAATATATTACATATGTTAAAAGCTATTCATTAGAAAATAGTAATAAGACGTTAGAATCTGGCTTTGCCAACACTTGTAAAAATCCATATTGGGTATATTTTAAAACTCAAAAAGGACAGGACGTTGTAGAATTTAAAGGAGATTGCCCTATCAATAAAAAAGCTGCAAAAGTGAATGTTCAATTTCTAGTTGATCGGGATATGACAAATGTGAGATACGGTGCAATGCTCGTCGAGAATAAAATGCAGGAGGAAGCAGATCGAGACAAATTCATGCTCGCATTAGTTGGCGAATAAAAGATACAAGCTCTCGTTTGAAAAACGAACGAGAGCTTGTATCTTTTTATCGAATCGATGAATAATTGATTGAGCTACTTTACCGTCGGATAGTTCATCAGAAAGAATCCTTTTTATAATCATTTCACGGCTTTCCAAATGGTCCATCTATCCTTTTCCACTATAGAACTCTCAGTTGTAATAGCCTGATCAATATAATTCACTAAATCATTTAATTCTTCATCGTCTATTTCGTGTAAAATACTTCTACCTGTTCTTGCCCGTAAATCGTTTAACAATTGCTCTTGCAGTTCATACACATTTCTTGTTTCCCATAAATTTACTTCTGTAATCTCGTTAAAACCTATTTCCTTAAGGGTCTCAACGACTAGCTCACTACTATGTCTCCGTTTAATTTCTTGTTCCTTTAATTTTGGAAAACATTCAAAGAAATAGCCTCTAATATGGCAGTCATCTCCCTTAAGAAGACAGTCTTCAGGTGTCCGATCTTGGATAATGTAGACCCCTTCATCCTCCAAAATTCTATATGCCTCTTGAAAACAAGCCTTTACATCTTGGATATGATGTATTAAAGCTCGTTCTAGTACTAACTGACAGCTGTCATCATCTAAGCCTGTTGCCAAAGCATTTCCTTGCTTGAAAGTTATTTGATGATATTGTTTACAATTTTCTGTTGCCCCAACGAGCATAGCCTCTGAAAAATCCACACCGATCACAGAAGTTACGCCCATATCGGCTAATGCTTTAGCGTAAATCCCTCCGCCACAGCCAATATCTGCAGCCTTATTAATACTCGTGATAGGGACTAATTCTTTCATTGTTTCAATCCATGAATGGTCAGCATGCCGAGTTGTATAAGTAGTTTGATTGTCCTTATTGTGAAAATCAATGCCCATCTTCATCACTCTTTTCTGTTTTTAATACCAATCTTTCTGGATATTCTTGCTAACACAATTTTACATCTCTTAGATCCATAAGTAAAATCAATGTTAATTATAAATTTCTATAAGTTACCGTTATCAACATAAACATTGACTAAAATTTTTATGATGTGATTTCTTACTTTCTTCAATTACACCCCTCAGTGCAAAGCCCCCTCTAGATATAAACAAATATTATAACGTGTTAATATTTACCACAATCATTTTATTTACAAACGGTTACTAATAGTGTAATATTACACTATTAGTGAATGTTATTCGTAAAATGAAGTCGTTTAAATTAAGAAGTTGTAATTGATTTCTATAGAAAATCCATTGAACGGACCAACGTAGCACTAGCTCAAAGGTATGAATACTTCAAAAAACATTAGGGGGAAAACTAGTTTGGATTAAGTTTGCGAGAAATATGAGTATATCAAAATATGATGAGCCAGCATTGTGTATAAACGATGATGATGATCATTGGTATTAATATGTAAGAGGAAAATTCATGAATAATTTTTTATTTTTAAAGGAGTAATCAAAATGAAGAAAAACAAGAAAATCATTATAATAAACAGCCTATTAATAGGAACTATCATTCTAAATCTTTTTATTTTCACTTCACGTATGCGCATCTTCCCTTGGTTTATTGAAGATGCATGGGGATATTTAGGCGTATTGCTTACAGCACCAATCTTAATAGGTATTTATTTCATATTTAGACATTATCACAAGCTACAACTAGTCTCAAAGATCACTAAAATAATCCCATTATTTGTTGCTGTATCATCATTGATTATTGTAATCATGCCAACAACTGATTTTTTAAATATTGTTGCCCTTGTAATAAACGTTGCTATGGTATTTTTAGCAGCATTTACACTAGATTGAGAAAAAAGTTTAAGATTAAAACAATCATCTAAAATGAAGCCCAACAAAAAACTCATGCAAGTCTTTTTGCATGAGTTTTTTATTTTACGGACTGGATAATGTTTAGCTCAAGTATTCGAATTTCCTTATTTAGCTTAGCAAAGGCTGCTTCTATTTGGTCAAAGCGTTCCAAATGACTTTTACTGACAATGTGTGTGGGTAGCGCTTCTTTTAGCAGTGCCTGCCCTGCATATAGAATTTCAAGTAAATCCAACTTTTCAAAATAAGCTGCGCTATATTGTATCTCCATTCTATCAAAGCCCCTTACTGTTACTTTTTCACTACTAATAACACGATGCCTTTATTAGCACTATAACCGAAAAAAGCAAGCACAAAACCACATCTTAGTCATCATTTATTAGCCAATAAAATGCATATCAATAAAGAGAATATATTTCCATAGGTTAAAAGTTTTTTTATTAATAAAGCGGCACTTTAATCAGTAGGGTTCTCCTCATTCCAACTTATTATTAATTGAACGAATCAGGCTTTACGGGACGTTTATCCCCTAACTAACTTCTTCACTTTTGCCGAATTTCAAGGTAGAAGAATTGTTTAAAATGGAATAGACAAATGTATCGTGTGCCAGCCCATTTTGGTACATATAATCTCTAAGAATTCCTTCTTTATGAAAGCCTATTTTAGTTAGCAGCTTATTCGAGGCTTCGTTTTCAATAAATACAACAGCACCTATACGAGTTAGCCCCATATTTTGAAAGCCATACGACATAATTTCGGTAACCGCTTCTTGCGTATACCCTTTTCGCCAATAATCAGGATGAATTTCATAACCGATTTCTGCTCGTCTATGTATAGGCGACCAGGCATGAAAACCAATTGTCCCGATTATACCCTTTTCTCCTTTCCTTTCAATGCCCCATCGTATTCCTCTTTTTGCAGCAAAGTTTTTTGAAAATAAGTCCACTAAATCTTCTGCTTGTTGTAACTCTATAAATGGTTCTTGTCCGTAATAGCGAGTAACTTCTTCATTAGAAAAGCAATTGAAGAGGCTTTGCACATCATCTTGCGTCAGCTCTCTTAAAATAAGTCTTTCGGTCTCTAAATTTGGAAACACAAACTTCTCCCCCTTTAAATACATTTATTCTCTATTCTCCACACTTCCTTTAAAATCCTTTAATACAAAAAAAGCACACCCAATAAAACGTGTGCTCCCTTTGTATAAATGTTTTATCCAAAAATTTGTGCAGCTATAGCATATAGTGTATCATTTCTAGTCGGCATTTTTTCACCATGCAGAATCATCACTGGAGGTTTATTTGCTTCTATAAAACCACTTTGCTCTAACCATTTAATAAATTCAGTATGACCGGATGGTACATCAATTCTTAATTTTCCATTATGATCCTTCGCTAAAGTATGAATGATGAGACTAGCTGTTAGAGAATCAGGCGCAATAATAGGGCCTAAAATTAGATTGAGTGGTCCTAAAATGGATAAGCCAAAGCCTATCATTTTCCCATGAGAATCTTTCATAACGATACATTGCTTCGATTGTTTTATTCTATTCTGTAGAAAATTACTTCTTTTAACTCCAAAGGCTACTGCATCTAAGTTGATAATATCGGCAAAATTTTGCTCATAAAAATCTTCAATTGTATACTCGTTACAAGCTAGGTTTTTGTCACTGAAATAGTTGTTATTCAAATATTTATGTACATAATCAACAGTGGCAAAGCCCATTTTCTTATATAACGGTTCACCCTCTTCCGTTGCGACGAGCATAATTGCCGTTTGTTCTGAAACACTTTCAATACATTTTTGAGTAGCTAATTTCCCAAGGCCAAGCCCTCTGTAATTTTCATGCACAATAACCATGCCTATAGAAGCTACCTTTGAATCATATGTGATAATGGCCGCACTTGAAACAATTGCCCCCTCGGCATTTTTATGCCCAAATATTTCACCAGACTTCATCACTGTTCTAATTTCAAATTCATCGTAATCCCACCCGACAGAGTCAGAAAGTGCAATTAATGCTGGAATATCATTTTCTTCGAATACTACTAACTGTAATTGATTAAATGTAGTCATTTTCCCACCCCCACCAAGAACGTTTGTTCCTATTTTATATGTGTACCCTTTTATGCACAAGTTAAAATTTTTCAAAAATTTAGATTTATCATTGAAGGTTAGTAATGACATTTTTAAACGTTGTAATTTGAAAAGTCGATTTTCGTTCCGGTTGGCGACTCCTTGGGGATCAGCAATAGAGAAACGGAAATCAACCCACGTTTCGTTATGGTGACGAACCTAAATATTGAAAATATTTCTATAAATGCCTTTTAAAAATAACAAAAATCTATATAATAGAGGCTAGACTATGCACTCCTACTTTTAGCATATATAGGTGATTGAAAATGACATCTTATGAACGAATACTTATAATGGTCCCGCCGTTTCCCTAGCTACGTCTACTCTTTTCTAAAGAAGTAGATTTTGCTTGTAGGAGGGCAATAAGTTGAAAAAACATGTAGCACCATCTTTATTATTAATGATTGTTCTTGTAGCTTTTCCACAGATTAGCGAGACAATCTATACACCATCTCTACCTGATATTTCAGATGCATTAAATGCCTCAAATCGATCTGTACAGTTAACTTTAAGTATTTATTTTATAGGGTTTGCTATAGGTGTCTTTTGTTGGGGATGGCTTTCTGATTTTATTGGACGAAGACCGGCCATGCTAGGCGGTTTAATTTTTTATGGTATTGGAAGTTTTATGTGTTTTTACGCAGAAACGATCACTTTTCTATTAGTAAGTAGATTTATTCAAGCTTTTGGGGCAGCGACAGGCTCCATTATTACGCAAACTATTTTGCGTGAAAGTGTTTCCGGAAGTAAAAGACATGCGATGTTTGCGCAAATTTCTGCAGTCATTGCATTTACTCCTGCTGTAGGGCCGCTGATTGGCGGTTGGGTCGATCAAGCACTTGGTTTTAGAGCTGTTTTCTTTGTGCTCGTTGCGATGAGTATTTTGTTGTTTATCTATGCTTATTTCAGACTTCCTGAAACTACAGATAAATCAACGAGAAAAAGGACGGCTATTTTTCCAGTTGTAAAAAGAATGATTTCATCTCCAAGGGTTCTTGTCTTTGGGTTGCTAATTGGTGGGATAAATGGCGTGTTATTTAGTTACTACGCTGAAGCTCCTTTTATCTTTATTGACCATTTCAATTTATCCCCTGGACTTTATGGATTTCTTGGAATAATCGTGGCTCTTGCCTCTATTATCGGTGCCATGATTTCTAAACGACTAGTCAATAAATATCAGCCAGAAAAAGTTATTCATCTCGGTTGTTTAGTTATGACTGTCGGGGCTTTATTACTACTAATCGTTAGTACATTACCATTGCCTACTATTGTCTTACTAATTGGCATGTTAGTGACCATTTTTATTACGTTATTAGGATCAGGAATTGCTCTACCTAATTGCTTAAGCCTTGCGCTTGTCAACTTTCAGGACGTTATCGGGACAGCTGGCGCGATTTTCAGCTTAGGCTATTACTTACTCGTAAGCTTTATAACGTCAGGTATGAGTTTCCTGCATACTGGTTCTTTGATAATTATGCCACTATATTTCTTCATCTTAACGATGATCCTGTTCATATTCGGAAGAAAATTTATTGATTAAACTATTGTAGCGGGAATATATAAATCAATAGCGCTTCCTTTACTGGCCACCCTATATATCTATTAGGGTGGCCTTTTATTTACTGAAAATAATAATTGATGACTTCTTCAGCCGAATGAAAAATAATATTGCTTTGCGTTTTATAAATCAACTTTGGTGAAGTACAAGCTTTTTCAAGACTTTTTGCGTACTTTAATGTATCGGTCATTTGCTCGATAATCTCAGAATAGCCATCAAGGTTATTAGAGATCTTTGGCATCATTGTATCGGAAATGTCTAAAACAATGGAAACTTGATCCTCCGCATAACTATTCAGATTAATAAAAAAGCATTCTTCCAAATCTTTCGAATGCTTGTCAACATTAATTACTGCTTCGTTATAATTTGCAATTAGTCCAGTAGATGTCACCGTAATTGTAAAGCCTTGTTCAGTTAATTTTTTATTAACGGCATCTAAAAATGTATTAATTTCCGCATCCATTTTAGGTGTTACAGTTGTCTGTATTAAATTATCACAGTTTTGATGTATAGTATCAATTTCTGCCTGCTTATCAACAAGTAATTTAAAGTTTGATATCGAATACACACTAAATCTCCCCTTTATTATAAGGTTGACATTAGCGCGTTTTTTTAGTCATCTTTCAACCATATATTTTTAGAACCATGAACTGATTCAGGAGAGATTACAAATACCCTTAAACTTTTTAATAATGGCTGTTTTCTCAAATTATTGCTTCTGATTGTCTATCATATTCAAATAATGCTCCCAGTTAGTTGAATATGATTTATATAATTAATCCTTCATTTCCACCATAGTAATCAACAATTTCTTTTAATTCGGCTAACGTAGAAATCAAATAACTTTGTTCACTTTCAAATTCAAATTCTAAAAAATTCTCTACAGATAAATACTCTTGGAAACTACCTTGGATTTTAAATTTACCTAACCCAGTAAATTCAAGCACTAATTTAAGTTCTGATGAATCAGGATTTGGAAATTTAATAATGCCTTCTAACCCTTTGTAGCATTTAAGTAGTTGTTTATAGAATTCATATATTTGACCTGTTGAAAACCAAAGTTCGGCATCTTTTACGTAATAGTTCCCACTATTAATTTGAATTTTCCCTTTAACATCATAGCCACCCAAATAACTTGTTTCTTTTGGAAAACCTAAGACTTCATTTAACTCAATTCTTATAAATCCTTGTTTGCCTTTAAGTTCAAATGCATACACCCAAATCAGCTCTCTTCATTTAATTGCTTTGTTTCAACCATATCAAAATATATGTTATTTTAACAGATTCATATTCCACTAAACTGCCAGTTAGCTTAATAAGAAAAGCTACCTTTGACTTCGGTAGCTTGATCTTAAACTCTTGCATAAGTAACAATAAGTACATTCCTTAATCTAGAATATATAATTGCATAACCTGAGTAGAGATAATAAAACCGTTTAATTTCTAAAGATGAATAGTTATAATTTACCCTTTAAATTACCTTAGAATAAGCAATCATTATCAAAGGGATTGTGGTAATCATAATACAAAATAAAACAGTCAAAACCTGTGTAGCTGTTAATACAAATTGTCCAAGTGAACCTGTCAACAAAAATAAAATCGTTATTGTACCGAATAGCACGATATAATTTGCACTCATACTTCTACCAATAATTTCTTTTGAACGCTCATCTTTCGGAAATAAATGTGGAGACAGATAAGCCATCATTAAAGAACTTGTTCCTAAAAAAAGGTCATAATCCCTTCAGGAAATTCATCTCTCAATATATAAGGATAGTTGATATATACTTAATGGAACCATTACTATACCTAAAAAGAAGTAAGTAATTTGGTTTTTACGTGCTTTTTTCAATCTGAATCCCCCTCATATACAAACAGTAAAAAGAGCTGTCTAAAACAGCTCAATGATCTTCAAGTAAAGCACCCCGTTAGCATAATAACATTAGTTACTTTCATTAAAATATCTTAAGCCCATTTCATATTCAAAGTCCTGACAAATAATAAAGTAATATGTTTCTAATACATCAACGTCAAACACAATCATAATATCCTCTTTATCGAGTTGACACTGTATACTATTCTTTTGTTTTTCTTCTTCTGTTGCAAGTCTAATTCTGTCTATATCAAAGAAGGAAGGGCAGTTAATATAATCAACTTTTTTAAAGGTTAACTTTATTTCATAATAATAAGTCAAATCAAAGCTACCCAATAAAACCAATGTATCTCCATCAAAATTATCTATTTGATAATCAAAAATATTTGTTTCATATAGTGCTTTTTGTAATTCTTCCATACGCTTTTGATACATATTTTCACCACCTATTTTCAAAGTCCTTGTTGAATTATCCTGCCCGTTCGTTGAATAAGAAAAAGATGAGATCTCTTTGGGATCCCATCTTGAAAAAAACACCTGTTAGTCAAAAACACTTCTCAATGGTGTGACCTTACATAAAAGGTAACGAATAAATCAAAGTTACTAATAAATTCTTCGTATAGATTATGAAATTGAATTTCCAGCTCTCGTCTGGACAAGTAATTTTCATTTTTTAATTGAGTAATACTATCTTCTAATGTTTTATATTATTAACTAAATATCCTCTTTCTTCACTTGTATAATCCGCTTGAACAACAAGTTCTAGCAAAACCTCTCTAACTTGTTTTACATCTAGAAGCATCCTGTCTAATTTCAATTCATCAAATGGGATAGATTCTTTACTAATTAACCAATCTTGTTCAAAAATAGGCAATACATATTGTGTTCGGTTTAGCGTAAGATTTGGATATTCGTTATTTAAATCTGCATTTAAATCTTTTTTATAGGATTCTTTAAACTCACTCAGGATTGCTTCATAGCTTTTACCACTATATAAAACCTTATCTGGATGATAGACATAACTCTTTTTTACACTGAAAGGAGAGAATGGATAAAACCAAGTGATTATAGAAATAAAACCAATAGTTAATACAACGAATCCCCCTAATATCCAACTGATTCTTTTACCTTTTATACTAATATAAATCCGCTCCTATTCCCTATAATTCCCATGCTTCGTTAGCTTATAACAAAACTTGCAATCTTTATATGTATTCAAGGGGCACTTTTTTATTTGACACCCCCATATTTTCCCCCATTCCTATTCGCAATGAACAATAATAAATCCTACTTTTACTAACTTGCACCGTTAGTTGAAAAAGAAATAGTTGAGATCTCTGTGAAATCTCATCTTGCAATAAATTTCTATTTTAACGCCTTTTCAGTTTCGTAATCATTAATGATTATGTTGATAATATTACATT
Source organism: Lysinibacillus sp. NPDC093692 (assembly GCF_050280125.1). Taxonomy (NCBI): domain Bacteria; kingdom Bacillati; phylum Bacillota; class Bacilli; order Caryophanales; family Bacillaceae; genus Lysinibacillus; species Lysinibacillus sp. NPDC093692. The sequence continues at coordinate 103,727 of NZ_JBNNUW010000011.1, read as the reverse complement.
GTTCATCTGCAACTGCTTTGTTAGAATGTTTATTATAGTCGTAGGTTATTAAAGCCTTCCATAAAGCCCAACCTCTTGCTCTATTCCAAGTTTCTTCATCAAAATTCAATGCATTCTTAAATGTCTTTCTGCTTGTATCATCAAAAAATGTCCAAGCCATTGCAGCATCGCAAGAAGGGTCTCCTACTCCCAATATCCCAAAATCAATAACCGCACGTAATTTACCATTTTTAATTAATATATTTCCCGGGGCTATGTCACCGTGAACCCAAACTGGTTCACTAGCCCACTTTGAAGATAATGCCAATCCCAAAATTTCTTCCAATAGGTGTTTATTAAATGTAGTTTCATTATTATTAATGGCATCTCTACACTCATCATCGTATACAACAATATCACCGCCTCTATAAAAATTATGTTCCCCAGCTAAGGGACCTCCATTGGCGTCAATAGATTGTAATTCAACTAAAAATCCCCCCAATTCATTCGCAAAATGATTTGGATCATCAATATTTTCTATAGTTAATATCTCACCATCTAGCCATTTGTTGACTGACCAAGGATGTGGGTAATCCCCACTTGGTTCTCCTTTAGCTAATGGTTCAGATATTGGTGTAGAAATATGCCTAGCTAAAATGGGTAACCATTTCTGTTCCTTTTCAACTTGGGGTACATAAGCTTCATCACTTGGTAATCTAACACTCATACTGTTGCCTAAGTGAAAAGTTCTATTATCATTTCCACCTTTTTTAACAGGTTTAATCACCAAATTAGACCACTCTGGAAATTGGCTATTTATTAACTTCGAAACTAAATCTACGTCGATTTTTATCATTTAATTTCTCCCTTTAATGTGATTACATTTAATATACCATAATTTTACTAATATAGAGATTTCTTATTCCGCCTTCCTGCCCCGATAGTTGAATAAAGAAAAAAAGAGCTGCATACGCAACACAATGTTCTTTAATTAACGCTCCCCTTTAATTGAGCAAGAAGAAAGAGTTGCCTAAGCAACTCAACAATCTTGATTTTATCTTGACCACTTCAGCAAATAATGCCCTTTATCTGCATATCTCTCGGCTTCTGGGTTGATGTATAGAGCTGAGACTTTATTGTCTAAATAGTCTTGACATGCTTTTAGTGTTACAAATGATAAACCTTTTTCAAAAACAGCCTTAATAATTGAGAATGGCAAGCCTGAAGTAGTTGCAGGAACTCGAAGAAGTTATTGAATTTATTGTATGAGGGTTCGGGGATATCCAAGGATATAACAGAAGGCTGTCGTAAAGAGCTAATCAGACAGCCTCTCTATTCTTAAACCAATGTTTTTACCATTGTAAAATAGCTACGGCCAGGGGGATAATCTTTTACTTCTCCTACTACTTGATAACCCCTCGCTTCATAAAACGTACGTGCTTGAAAAGCATAGGTAGTTAACAAAGCCTTCGTAGCCCCCATTTGCTTGGCTGTTTCTTCAGCTTTCGCTAGTAGCTGTCCCCCGATACCTTTTCCACGGAATTCTTGACTGAACCAAAACTTATTGATTTCTACCCACCCCCAATAAACCTCAGCAGTGATACCGCCAATCCATTGCTGTTGAAGATCCGTTACGATTATGTTTAACGGACGAACAGAACCTTTTTTTCTACTTTCTTTATGATACGGTGAATGTTCATCGTTGTACTCTCTAATCTTTGTATTTAAAAACGTAGTAAAGTCATCGTGTTTTTCCAATAAAATCTCTACTTGATAATCCATTTGTTTCCCCTTCCCATATGTATCTCTATGCTTTATAACGCTCCATTAGTTTTTCCTGATGAGCTGTGAAAATTTCTTCGAGTGAAATATCATATTTATTAGCTATAACAATAATATTCCCTAAAACATCTCCAAGCTCCTCTACTAGTTCTTGCTTATTTTCTTCATAGGATTGAATCTTTTCATCTGGTCGATCCCTACCAATTTCCAACGCTCGTATAGCTCTTGCTACTTCCCCAGTTTCTTCAGCTAGAAAGCCAATACGCGTAAAAATACTTAAATCAGACCAACCACGTGCATCATAATAATCTTTCACGAATTTTTGAAACTCATTTAATTCCATTTCTATTTCCTCCATTTCTTTCCTCTTAAAATTAAATTATACTATAAAAGTGAAAAGTGAATCGGTGGGGCTTTTTAATCCCCCACTTAGTGTTCACTAACCGTTATTGCGGAAAAAACTTATCAGTTATGGAGGAACCATTATGAATAGTATTGCAGTATTTTGCGGATCAAGCATCGGTGCTTCTAAGGCATATAAAGAAGGAGCAATTCTTCTAGGAAAAGAATTAGCAAGACGTAATATTACGTTAATATATGGTGGAGCAAGTGTCGGTGTGATGGGAACAGTAGCAGACACGGTTCTGCGTGAAGGTGGCAAGGTCATCGGGGTTATTCCGACGTTATTAGAGGAGCGTGAAATTTCTCATAAAAATTTAACAGAGCTAATTGTCGTCAATTCTATGCATGAACGCAAAAGCAAAATGATGGAACTAGCTGACGGCTTTATTGCTTTACCTGGAGGACCTGGTACGTTAGAAGAATTATTTGAAGTATTCACTTGGAATCAAATCGGCCTTCTGCAAAAGCCTTGTGGTATTTTAAATATCAATCATTATTATAATTTACTCATTGGGTTATTTGACCATATGCAAAACGAACAATTTTTACAAGCCCAATCTAGAAATGCACTACTTGTCGATGAAGACGTTGCGGCACTACTAGATAAATGTGAAGCCTATGTTCCTCCTGCAGTCAAAACATATCAAACAAATAAATGAGGTAAAAGGATTTTGTATGGATTCTATTCAAAAGTTCATTACTATCTTACATACTCAAAAAACAGCTGAACATATGCATTCAGCTGTTTTTCATGTTGTTGATAATTTCATAACTTTCTTGTTATTTCACCTGATTTAATAATAATTGAGACATACTTTGATTCACCACCGTCTATGTGCTTTTCCATCTGCGAGTTCCCTCGTTAGCTATAACATTAAAGTCTGCAAAGCCATTTACAACATAATTTAACATCTCTTGCGGAGACAACATTATAGAATACTCTTCGATTAATTGCTGATAGACTTTATCTTTCCATACATATCCATGATTATCGAGCTCAATAAAGCGATGAACATAATTCTCTTTTAAAATATGTGGTAGATGTGGTTTTAATCGCTCGTATTGCTGATCTATAAATGAGCGAACAAAACTATCCCGATTTAACAATGTCCCCATCTAAATCAAAAATCACAGCTTTAATCATTAGTATTCATCTTCTTTATTTATTTCCTCGACTACGTTTTTTCACTGCCACTACGGCTATTAACACCATTACTAACTTCATCACTAAAATTAGTGCGTATATGCTAAAAGATATTATCGCTGGCAAAAGAACTAACCACCAAGACCATGCAATCACATCCGAAAGCTTTAATACTACAAAGACAATTGTTAATACTTCAGCAATTCCCAAGTTCGCACCACCTATCCAAAATAATACTATCTAAATTCCGCCATTCAATTTAATTGTTATACAAACATTTAAGCACTTATATGGAACATTTTAAACTTTTAAACTTCTTTCAATACATGACGGAACTTTTTATTTGGTAATTCGTCTAAATATTGGAAATCGTGATTTCCAAATTAAAAAGGGAGATATAATCATGAAAAAACCAATTAAAAAATCTTGGATGATTGCTTCAGCATTAACAATAGGGATGGCCGTTCTGACGCCACTTCAAGCAGGAGCTACTTCAGTAGAACCAATAAATGGTGTTACAGTTCAGATTGAACAACAAATTACAGGAACGATTACAGGCTTTAACATTGACGGATCCGGGGTTTACTTAAAAGGTAGAGACGGTAAAAACTACTATATCAGTTTCTATAAATTTTCTAAAGAACAACAGGAAAAAATGAACTTAGTAGAAGGACAGGAAATTACAGCTGAAGGCGGTGTAGTAGAGAGTCATTCAGACTTTATCACTTTCGAAGTGTATAAAAAGGAGAACTTGCCTAAAGAAGTACCAAATGAAGAGCTAACAAAATTAGAGAAAATGTTTAATGAACTGGTGAAGTTGGAAAAAGAATTGAAGGCTGAAATGGGTGAAATGACACAAGAAGAGTTTGACGAGAAATATGAAGAAATCACAAAAATTTATGAAGCTATATATAAAATCGAAAGGCCATATACGATAGCTAGTTGGCAGCCTCAACCATTTGAAGAGTATCTAGAAATTTACGGACTTAGTAAAAAAAATATAATTATTGCAGAAAATGATAAAAAAGAGCTCAAAGCCCTTTATGAAGAGTGGGTAAAGCTTGAAAAAGATGTTCAAATAGATGAGGCTAATTTAAAAATGGAAGAAATAGACAAAATCCTCAAACCATATTATCTCCAACTTCGTCATCCACTTCCAACATTTGAAGAATACATTGAAGGCATTAATTTAGATATCTCTGCTGATGATTTAGCGAAACTAAAAACTATTTATGAAGGTTACCGAAAAGCAGTAGGAGATGACAATTCCAAATTAATGAGAAAACTTATGGGGGAATTCTATAACATCATTGATCAGTTTAGAGTACTTCCAACGTTTGAAAAATACATGGCTGTCTATCAATTCAAAATTAATAAAGCGGATAGAAAGCAATTAAAACAGCTTTATGAGGAAATCTCAAAGCTAGATAAAAAAGAAGAACAAGCGAAAATTAAAGAGAAATGGGAAGCATTCAATACTATTTTAGAGCCGTATATTACAGCAAATAAAGATGTTCTAATCTCAGCTTCTAAACTAACAATTAACGGCCAAGTTTACCTACCTCAATAAATAAAAGAATCGGGGTGTCTCAACAATCATTAAAATGATTGTTGGGATCCCTTTTTTGTTGATTCCACAATAAAAGAACTTCTTTTAAAACTACCTTCCATAAATATGATAGATTTAACCCCTTCTCCTTCGATACATTCATAGGCAGGTAGTGAAAATTATTAACAAACTCACTATTTTATGAAATGTTTAAAAATTTTTCAAAAAACAACGAACCTTTTCATTTGGTAATTCGTCTAAATATTGGAAACATCGAGTTCCAAAGTAAAAAAAGGGAGATATGATCATGAAAAAACCGATTAAAAAATCTTGGATGATTGCTTCAGCACTAACAATAGGAATGGCTGTTTTAACACCACTACAAGCAGGAGCTACTTCAGTAGAACCAGCAAATGGTGTTACTGTTCAAATTGAACAACAAATTACAGGAACGATTAAAAGCATTGGCGAATCCGGGGTTGACTTAAAAGGTAGAGACGGTAAAAACTACTATATTAGTTTCTATAAATTTTCTGAAGAACAACTAGGACAAATGAAATTAGTAGAAGGACAGGAAATCACAGTTGAAGGCGGTGTAGTAGAGAGTTATACAGACTTCTACACGTTCGAGATTTATAAAAGGTCATTACCTAAAGAAGTAACAAATGAAGAGCTAACAAAATTAGAAAAAATGTTTAATGAAGTGAAGAAGTTGCAAAAAGAAATTTCAGATGACATGACAGAAGAAGAGTTTGACAAGAAATTTGAGGAAATTGGAAAAGTATATGAGGAGATGCATAAAATTACAAAACCTTATATATTAGCTAATTGGCAGCCTCAAACGTTTGAAGAATATATGGAGGAATTTGGATTCGGAGATAAAAATGTAATTATTGCAGAAAATGATAAAAAACAGCTTAAAGCTATTTATGAAGAATGGGTAAAACTTCAAAAAGATGATCAAGAGGATAAGGCTACAGAAAAAATGAATGAATTTTACGAAATTCTCGATCCATATTTTGAAGAACTTAACCCACCTCAAATATTTGAAGAATATATGAAAGAATTCAATTTAGTAGATATCCCTGCTGAAACTTTAGCAAAACTAAAAGCGATTTATGAGGATATCCAAAAAGCAGATAAAGGTGACAATTATGACTTACAAGAAAAACTTTACGGGGAATTCTATGACATCATTGATCAGTTCATAAAGCCTCAAACATTTGATGAATACATGGCTGACTATGAATTCAAAGTTAGTGAAGCGGATAGCAAGCAATTAAAACAGCTTTATGAAGAAATCTTAAAGCTAGATAAAAAAGCAGAAGAAGCAAAAATTGAAGAGAAATGGGAAGCATTTTACACTATTTTAGACCCGTATTTTGAAGCATCTAAAGAAATCCTAATCTCTGCTTCTAAACTAATAATTAACGGCCAAGAATACCTACCGCAATAAGAAAAAAATCGGGGTGTCTCAACAATCATTAATATGACTGTTGGGATTCCCTTTTTTTTGGTTCTACAATAATTTAGTCCCCCTTCCTGAAATACGATAAATATACCTCCCCTTCTACTTCGATTTCACCCATATGCTGGTGGTGGAATTGATTAACACATTCATTTCCAACAATATGTACCTTGTACTATTGGTACTGCTCAAGCTTTATTGTTATACCCTATTTAAACATTTAAAATGGAATCTTGGAAAATTGTATCTTTCCAAAAAAATAACGAACCTTTTTATTTGGTAATTCGTCTAAATATTGGAAACAATGTGTTCCAGAGTAAAAAAAAGGGAGATATGATCATGAAAAAACCAATTAAAAAATCTTGGATGATTGCATCAGCACTAACAATAGGAATGGCTGTCCTAACGCCTCTACAAGCAGGAGCTACTTCAGTAGAACCAACAAATGGTGTCACTGTTCAAATGGAACAACAAATTACAGGAACGATTAAAAGCGTCCACGGAGACGGGATTAACTTAAAAGGTAGAGATGGTAAAAATTACTTTATTAGTTTCTTTAAATTTTCTGAGGAACAACTAGAACAAATGAAATTAGTAGCAGGACAGGAAATCACAGTTGAAGGCGGAGTAGTCGAGAATTATGCAGACTTCTACACTTTCGAAGTGTATAAAAAAGACTTGCCTAAAAATGTACCAAATGAAGAGTTAACAAAATTAGAAAAAATGTTTAGTGAAGTGAAGAAGCTAGAAAAAGAAGCTTCAAATGCGATAACAAATAAAAAGATGGACGAAGCTGAAAAGAAATATGAAGAAATGAATAAAATTTATGAAGAAATGCATAAAATCACGAAGCCATATTATTTAGCTAATTGGCAGCCCCAACCTTTTGAAGAGTTTCTAAAAGACTACGGATTTAGTGAGAACAATATAGTTATTGCAGAAAATGATAAAAAAGAGCTTAAAGCTATTTATGAAGAATGGGTAAAGCTTGAAAAAGATGGCCAAGAGGAAAAGGCTAAGGAAAAAATGAAAGGATTTAATAAAATACTCCAACCATATCTTGATGAGCTTTATCCAACTCCAACATTTGAAGAATATATCGGACGCTTAGACTTATTAGAAATCCCTACTGAAACTATAGCAAAACTTAAAATTATTTATGCGGATGTACGAAAAGCAGAAAGAGAAGAAAATTATGATTTATTTAGTGAAATCTGGCTTGAATTCCATGACATCCTTGGTCAATTCATAATACCTCAAACGTTTGAAGAATATATGTCTAGCTTTGAATTCAAAGTTAATAAAGCGGATAGCAAACAATTAAAACAACTTTATGAAGAAATCTTAAAGCTAGATGGCAAAGAAGATTCAGCAAAGATTGAAGAAAAATGGGAAGCATTTTACACTATTTTAGAGCCATATTTTGAAGCAAATAAAGCTAATCTAATCTCTGCTTCAAAAATAACAATTAACGGCCAAGATTTCATTTCACAATAAGTAAACGAATCGGGGCGTCTCAACAATTATTTAGAAAAGATCGTTGGGAGCCCCCTTTTTAGATCAAAAGTTTGCTTCACCACCATGTACAGACTATTTAAATATTTCAATATATTTGTTATCCTTTAAATAAATGCCATATTATAAGGGGTGATAGATTGACGTTTGATCTATTCAAAACAATTGCTCGTTAGGGGACGAATGCCGAAGTCAGTGATTATAGGAGAACACCTACTAGTGGAAGATGGAGCAGTCCGTCTTACAGTGGTTGACACAAAAACATAAAATCAATCGTGGTCCGGATCAAAGGATGAAATAAGTCTTTGTGAAGCAGGAACTAGAAGTAATCGTTTTGAAGAGCAAGACGGTGAATTCGTACATTCCCTATAAAAGCCTGATACTGCTATTGCAGAAAAAGAAAACGGAACCCTTCCTTCAATGTTGAAATAACATTTTGGAGGAAGAGCAATTGAGTAGAAAAAATGAGAATACAGCATTTCAATGTGAAAATTGTAGTACGATGGTTGAACCATTAAGCAACGGCAGCTTCAGAAATCATTGTCCAAATTGTTTGTTTTCGAAACATATGGATAATATTCCTGGTGACAGAGCGAGTACTTGTAAAGGTTTGATGAGACCAATTGGAGTCGATTATACTGGAAAAAAAGGCTTTCAACTTATCCATCAATGTACAAAATGTCAAAAAAAGAGTCGAAATAAAGTTGCTGTTGATTCCATTCAAGAGGATCAAATTATTCACTTTATGCAATCGATCATTTAGTTAAGTATTTATAAAAGACGCATTGGAAATAAACTTCAATGTGTCTTTTTTTCATAATAAGCCATTTTTAACGTATTCATTATACTTCTATAGCAAAAATATAAGAAGAACTACCCTTATCCCAACTACCGAAAACACTATAAATATAAGTCCCCTTTTCTTTCGGTACAGAGAAAACATCACCTTGTACTTTTATTACCTCTATTTCATCGTTGCCTAACCATTTATCAACTTCTATTCCCTCAATAGGTGCTTTTTTAAAATTAATATTAATTTCACTTTGCGGTGAAACAGGAAACGGAACAATATTATTATTAGCAATAATTTCAGGTGGTGGAATTTTATCAACACATCTATTATTTATAAAGCCTTGCCAACAATAGGAACCTTGTACTATTGATACTTCCTTACCTTCTGACAAAACAACAGGCTTGGGTGGTCCGGCAATAATTAGCATCATAATCCATACAAAGGCGACAATAAATAAAAGACTAAATATTGTTTTCTGTAGTCTTCCCATTTAATAGATCTCTCCTAACATTAAATTTTATTTTTTGATTTAGATTCAATTCAATTTTGAGGTGTTTTTTATTATGTATAACAAAAAGATGAATATAGTGAATAATTAGCAATCCTATATGACACATTACATATAGGAGGTGGAAGAATAATGACTAGAATAATTGGTGTAGAGCAATCATTAACAAACGTTGAAGACGCTTTAAAAGCAAAAGGTTATGAAGTTATTCAGCTTCGTACTGAAGAGGATGCAAAAAAATGTGATGCTTGTGTAATCACTGGGCAAGATAGAGATATCATGGGAATTAGCGATCCTGTCATGGCAGGGCCTGTTATTGACGCTGATGGTCTTTCTGCTGACGAAGTCATTCAACGTGTCGACAAATATTTCCACTAATAAATAACTAGGTGCTGTCGCTATAGCTTTGTTGACTATAGCACAGCACCTTTTAATGTATATGTCGATTATAGAATGGACATTAATAAATTCGCCAATTCGAATCATATATGCCTCTGCATATTGCGTCCGGAATTGGCTTTGTGAATTGAAGCCCATCATCTTCCCAGAAGCAAATCCTACAAATTCCATATGTATACGGTCGTTCCTCCATCTAATGTTAGATGCCCACAACATGAACAAGTATTACTTTTGTAGACTTGGTGAAAAGACGTTTTTGAACGCACCGATTACTCCGGGCACTAAAAAGACAATGCCAAAAAAGATAGTAAGTAAATTGAAATTTTTTGTTTCATAAAAGGTAAACCACTCTTTGAAAATTGGAGATTCAGTAATTCGTCCAAATAGCGTTCCACTAATATCTCGATAATTAGGAATCCATCCTGTTGCTTCTAATGTAACAAAGATTATTTGCGACAATACAAATACACCAATAGAAGATACCCAAGGTTTTTTCAAAAATGGAGTATGATGTTGTTTATTAGCCAAGTAATTCCCTCCCTCTATTTAATTCTATTTACAAATACAAGTAAAATCAAGGGTTAAATACCAATATTAAACAAACACCCTTAACACCTTCCGCCTTTTACATTCCATTCAACAATGACTTAGATACATACAACATATTTACCATTAATCAGTTAGCCTTTCATCACCCCACATCTGATTTAGCAAGAAAATTTATTGAATAAAGACTAGCTTCCTCACCCTCATTTCACTTATATTCTTTTTGAATAATAATACTTCCCCCTACTACACAATCCATTTCATTGCTCCACAGCATTTATAGAAAGTTTAGTATTGCAATTTCTTAAGAAATCTTCATAAATACCCTCAATAATTATTAATTATTTCCATTTATAATAATGATACTGCCACTTGATTTTATAAGAATACTACATGAAATATAAGCACTCCATACTGGGGAAAAGTTAAGTACATAAGGTAGTTCGTACAATGACAAGAGGTATCGTGTGAAAAGGAGTTAAAAAAATGAAAAAACGAAATTTAATTATGGTGATTACTATTCTTTACACAGGTCTGATCTTATACTTCATGTTCTTAGGCTTTAATCGTCTAGACGGTTATGAAGAATACAAAAGCGCCGGCTACGAATTTCTGCTCGTCCCATCAGACGTTCCTTTGAATTTTCCTAGATTTACGTTTTCTTGGTTATACGATTTCGGAAATATAGCAGCATTTATCCCCTTTGGTATCTTATTTCCTTTACTCAATCAAATTGATTATAAAAAATTTATAGGATGGTTCATTATCGTGATTCTTGGATTGGAAACGATTCAATCTTTAATGTATCTCGGGACTTTTGATGTAAATGATGTTATTTCAAATAGTATAGGTGCAACAATTGGATATGTTGTATACAAAGTTGGTTTCACTTCAAACCTGACTTTTAAAAAACTCCTTGCTTCTTCCTTAACTGCCATTATACTGTTAGTTGGCGTAATGATTGTCTCTGAAGTTTTAGATAAACGAGTAAGTCCGGTACAACCCTTGGATACTATTAAAGAAGTCACAGGAGATAAACCACTAACGAACGATTTACCGACTTTCTCTGTAGCTGGTAATAAAATAGTACCCCAATACAATTTATATAGTAATAAAGAAAACACTACCAAAACCTATACATATACTATTGAAAATAAAGAGGAGTTAATATTTTATCTAAACATCGGCATTCCCGATCAAGAGGAATTCAAAGGTGAAGTGACTATAATTACGGATGGAAATGTAATATTTCAAAAAAATGAAGTGAATTTGAAAGAAGAATCCGAAACAATTGAAATGCCATTAGAAATTCCGTTATATTATGAAGCCAAAAAAATGACTATTATGATCACAGGTAATATAATGCTATGGGATGTAGGCTTCACAGAACTGAAACATTGGTGGGAATAGAGTGATTCATTTCGCATCGGAAAAATTGCATCTTTCTAAACGAGAAGAAGGCTTTATTCTTTTTCTTCTTTATACCATACTGGATGTTCTCTTACGTCCATAAACAAAGTGAAGCTTGGGCTCAAAATTAATTGAGTATTTGGCTTCACTTCGTTTATTGTATATTTTTTATTTCAACGTTGTTGAATCGTAAAAACTTCGTGACAACTAATTTTGAAAGGTACTGAATTTCACATAGCAATCGAGAATCCCGTCAAATTGCAACTGTAGCTTTAAAATAATAGTTAAACATAAAAACCTTCTTTGCTCCTAGTTTCATCTTATATAGAAAAGCCCCCCTAGCATAATGCGCTCAATAAATTTAAATATCTTTACACGCCCAAGCATCAACCTCTACTTTAAAGACTGGTGCTGCCAGAGCTACTACATAAATCATTGTCGTACAAAGGAGATGTTCACCTAAAAAATCGCCAATAATTTTTCTTCGTTGCTCTGCTTCAAAGTCACCAACTAAGTAAAAAACCAATTTTGTTAAATCACTAACATCCATCTCAGCAGATTCAAGGTTTCTTTTTATATTCTCCAATGCTAACTGTAATTGTTCTAATGGATTCTCAGGTACTGTCCCATCTACTTCTAATCCTAACTGACCCGACATATTAAGCCACTTCTGAGGCCCAGTGACCTCTATTTGGTGTACGTACGGTGCTACGGGTTTATGTACCGTTTCTGGGTTTCTTGAAATTTTCAAAATGCACCATTCCTTTATTTTTTTGTTTTTGTCGTAAAATTCTGCATTTTATTATAACAGAAAATCAATTCGTAACTAATTACGGTACAACATATTTGAAAAGGGATATCAATGCATATTAAAATGTAATTATTTAAGAGAGATCATAGAGGAGAGACATCTTTGCAGATTTATTCATATAGCATCCCAGAATTAGATTCCTATTACACAAGTATTCCCATTTATAACAAGGACAACAAAATTATTAGTATTCTCAAAAAAAATCGCCATCGTATCCTAACACAACTGTTTCATATGTTTCTCCGATATGGAATGCCCTACTGCTATAATGCTTTTTCAATCGATAATCATCCAATATACAAAATTGATTGCGTATTTACAGGTGTTCGTTATACGCTTTATAGTAGCACAACATCGAAAAAAATTGCAATTAAACAAAATCGTGTGCAATTAATTGAAAAGATGCAATCTTTTAAGCTTAACGGAGACGTGTACCAATTTGAGAAAGACTATACTTATGCAGGAACATTAAAGTTAAATGGTGAAAAAATCGCTACTATTAGAAATTTAGATAGTACAAATACAAATTTAACGAATCGCATCCACATTGAAGCTATCAATGATGACATCGCCTCTCTAATTGCTATCATGTATCAAACATTTGTATATTAAAAATGAAATAGTTATTTTTCGTGCGCTTTAATGGCAAAATTGATACTACACAAATTTGGAAATTAATCCTGCCTTAATAACAGCACAATATTTATTTCATCCTTTCAAAGAAAAAAGCCACACCTTTTTAGAGGGTGTGACTACATGTGACTACATACATTTGATTAATCAAATTCTAAAGTGTTTTTTTCTACTACCACTTTGTAAACATCTATTGTACTAATTAAAATCGTTTTATAATGCTCTGTTTCAGTAAATGAATACCAAGGCTTCTCATTGAACCCATTAGAAATTTCTTCTGTAAATGTTTCTTGTTCAATATTATTCTTGATTTTATACTCTTCTTCATGACCTTCGTTATAGTAAAACTTCACTTTATATTCATACTCCATAAGTCAACACCTCCCATCTATCTATATAATGGATTGGAATGACAAGAAATATGAGCATAATAAAAAGCCACATCTATTTTTGCATGACAAATAATATAACTTTGCCTCTGCTTTGTTAAATTGTTTTTACTGCACAGTATGGTACTCATATTTATAGAACCTTAAATGTTGATAAAGTTAGGATTATTGGCTCAATATAAAAACATATTAATAAAATAAATAATTAAACTGACAGCAACAACGGTATTGAACACCAACGCAATCTTATAGTGAAACTTAATTTTAAATAAAGACACCAGTATATTATGTAGAAGTAAATATATTGTTAATACAACAAAATGCATGATAGAAAACACGAAGCTCATTATGGCTAAAGAAGAGCGACTCAAATCTCCTGGAAAACTATCTGCAGCTGTAAAACGTATACTGCCCACAAAAAGTACAGTTATCCATTGCATATAGTAGGTTAAGATAGACACAATTAAAAAATAAACTACATAAGATACATATTGAAGAAATGACTTAATATCCATTTCACACTCCTTAACAAAACGAGAGTATTGAACTCTGATTTCTCAGTATGATTAAATATAATAACGATACAACTATTAGATTTGTTGCATATTTCTCCAAAAATGAAACTATAACCCGTTATACATAATAAAAAAGCACCGATAATTAAAGGCGCTTTCATTTTGAGTTTGATGACTTTTTTTAGTTGATTACTCGCTCCATTTTCAAAATCAATTTTGCACACATAATTCTTTAAAATTACACCCTTTACAGTGCCATTTTTCAGTGGTTTGCTCGAATTCCTCAAAGTCCACGAGTTCATTCGAGAAAATATCCGCCTGATATTTAAATTGGACTTTCGCTATGTTTCAAGTTAAATCAAAAGCTTGATTTAACAATGTTTTTTTATCATTGTATTGTCATTAATAATCACCAACTATAGCTGAATGTAACGTTTAGTCAATTGTTGGTCACTTTTTAGTCACTTATTTTCACACGAAAGACCATTAAGGTCACTCAATTGAGTGGCTTTTTATTATTAAAAATAAACGATTTTTATTATGGTAAATACATTTAGATATGGTTAAAGTTGTTATTGTAGGTTATTAAAAGAATTTTTTTGATTAGGAGGATAAATCATGAAGAAATATTTTTCAATTTTAATTTTAGCTATTTCTATGTTTAGTTTGTCTTTATTTACGGATAATTCAATTGAAGTTAATGCAGCTTCTATTGGAGAATATTTACCACAACCCGAAGAAGGATGGAAAAGGTACGATAACACGAACCCTGCCATTAAATATGAGGGATCATGGAGACATGTTACCTCTACAAGTCCTAGATACAATAATACAGAATCTCATTCAAATGTGGTTAATTCATCTATAGAGTTTTATTTTGTCGGCACAGATTTAAGAATCATTAATACAATGGCAAATAATAGAGATTCTATAAATTATATTACTATAGACGGAAAAAAAGAAAATTACTCAGACTATAGTAATAACCCATTAGGAGACAACCATATAGTTACATACGAAAAATTGAATTTAGAAAACAAATTGCATCATGTTAAAATTGAGAAAAAAGAAAACTCGAATACGACTTATTTAGTACTAGACGCCATTGATGTTGACGGAACTTTATTATCAGAAAACGAGATTCCTAGTGGAGAATCTATTTCATTAAATAAAAATAATCTAGAATTATTTGAAGGTAGCTCAGAAAAGCTAACTGCCACAGTCACTCCAGATACAGCAAAAGTAATCTGGTCATCTAGTGATAAGTCAATTGCTACTGTAGATCAAGATGGAAATGTAACTGCAGTTCGCGAAGGTGAAGCAATTATTACTGCAAAAATAGAAAATACTGATATTGCGGCCACTAGTACAGTAATTGTTAAGAAACTAAGCAATGAATCTTCAAATGCTATTTTAAGCATTACATTAGTAAACGGTATTACAAAAGAATATGACGTTACTAATAATGTATTAAATGACTATTTGAAATGGTTTGATAGTGCTCAAGGCACATCAACATTTAAATTTTCAAAAACAATTTCACCTTATAAAAAAGTAACGGAATATATTGTTCATGATAAAATAGCTTCATTTGAAATAAGAGAATATTAAACAAAAAATGACCAGGTACTCACTTTCAATCGAGCGCCTGGTCTTTATTTTGGTGACTGATGTCGCGTTGTAATGACGTTTGTAATTTAGCAAGGGGTAATTACAGAAATAATTTTTAAGTAACGTGATTTCAGTTACTATTTCCTAATTTTATATATACAATTCACGCTAAATTTCCTAAAATGGTAATTAGTAGATGAGGTTAGTGAGGAGAATATAATTGAGTAATTGCCCTAATTGTTTAGCCATAAATCCATTTAAGAAAGTACATAGAGATGGGGCTGTGATTGAAATATGTGAGTATTGTAATACGATTAACGAAGAAGAGTACGAGGAATATACAAAAAAACAAATCCAAAATAAAGAGGGTGCAGATCCGATTGTTACATTCGGATTAATTGTGGCGGTAGTGATTTTGGTTATTTGGGTTCTTGGTATGCTTGATACTTTTCACTACATGTAGTGATATTATAAATGAACATTGACCAAGACGGCAATTAAGCTATCTTGGTCTTTACATTTTAGTTACTACGCTGTGCAATGATAAGTTTTAAACCTTCATAATCACCATTTGTCATAGTTCCATTATCAAATTTATCTAACCACTACTTTTCAATTAAACCTTTATCTGCTGCTTTTGTTGTCTTATTCGTAAATTGCATTGTATCATCATCCTTTTCAGTTGGTTTATCTAAGCCGTTTTTAATGTCTAATTTGAATTGTTCCTCTGAAATCCCCATACTCTGCAGATACGAAAATGGATCTCTATGGGTTGTACCTTTTAAATTGTCCGTAATCCAACGGTGTGATTTTATACCGTTGCCACTGCCATCGAGTACAACAGGTATTCCAGCCTCTTTAGCAAGTTCACGTTACAACCAAACATAAGCTGCATAATCCTTTTTAAATTGATCCTTATCATTTGTACGAGCCAACTCTATTTGTGCATAGCTAAGTGGATTACCTTTCGGGTCACAACCATATTGCACACGATTAACTGGCGCAACTTGTACAATTTTACCGCCACAGCCTCCCCAGTGAGATGTAAATGCATTGGCTTTATTGCGGTTCATGTATGCTATCTCATTTTCCAAAGCGTTTGGACCACAATTGTTTGGATTCCCTGATTCATGGGCAATAACATATTTAACAGCTTTCAAAGCCTGATTTGGCAATCCTGACATCAAACGTTGTTCAATGGTATAAGTCATTTACGCCCACCTTCTTCCAGGCATATCTACACCTAATGTTTGAAGGTTTTCAGCGATTGAACCACCTTCTTTGTATAAAAATAATGCTAATGTGAAGCCTGTTAAATAGAAATCTAAGCCAAAGATTAAATCAAATAGGATAACAAATGTAATTGCAACCAGCTCTCCAATCCATCGAATGATACCATCTCGCATAATCCGTGTTTGATAAGGTGATACCTTCTTCCATGTTTTCAATAAGCCTGTTGCAAAATCCAATACTTTAAATGCAAAATAAGCAAGTAACATATATAAAATCGTTGCTGGTACTAATGATAAAAACGGATATTGAATTAATTGTGCAATGTCCATATAATAAAAGCCCTTCACAATTATCTGTGGAAGGCATAATGATTAAAATTTCACTCAGTTACATATCCCCGTACAACGTCCCAAAACACGCCGTAAAAAACTAAGCTTTCAAGATTAAATTGCTCTACTATATTCCATATTTGTTTACCTAATTCATGACTATATTCCATTGTAAATCTCACATAGCAATCATCTTTAATTTGCTCTATTTCGATATTATCTACACCTTTAGTAAGGAATAGGTAATATGCAAATTCATAAGCTTCTTTTAGATTAGCAGTAAATACTTTTTCATTTCTTATTGCATTCAACTGAAATACACCACCTCTTACAAACTAATTTCGACAAAAGGAATGAATCCCTGCTGGTAGATACGGCTTGGAGAAGAATTATTGAGAAATATAATCTTCCTAAATTTAAATTTTCATGCTTTACGACATGCTTCTTATAATGTCAACTTTAAGATTATTCAAGAACAATTAGGTCACTCTGATATAAAAATGACGATTAACATTTATAGTCATTTAACTAGTAAAGATAATAATAAAGCTAGTGACTATTTTGATGACTTAATTTAATTGGTCACTTTTTGGTCACTCGCTTCGTTTTTCTACTTAATTCTGCTCACATAATTCTTTAAAATTACACCCTTTGCAGTGCCATTTTTCAGTGGTTTGCTCAAACTCCTCAAAGTCCACGGGTTCATTGGAGAAAATATCCGCCTGATATTTTTTCATTTCCAGCACACTTCGCTGAAACGTATGTAAAATATTATCCATATCATATGCTGTAAAGGTGTATTTTTTTCTTTTGCCTGTCAATAAATATTCATTATAGACATCAATCTGGTCTAGAGAAACCCGATATTTCTGCTGAATATAGTAAGCATAGAGCGCTAGCTGTTGGCGATCATCATCGGACTCTCCCCCTGTTTTCCAATCGATAATAATCCACTTGTCTGTCATCTCATCAAAATAATGAAAATCCATTACGACAAAAACTTGTACACCCTCGATTTTCATGGAACGAAATTGTTCAGGCTCACCGATTCGCAGCGAGCCTTTTTGTGCGGTAATTTGCTGGAATGTTTCACTATTAAGAAAGTTGTCAAACACAGCCGTCATGCGCTCTTTATAGTCCTGTACCAGTTCAGGATTTAACTTTCCTTCGTAATAAATTTCTTGCATCATATAAAATTTATTTGGCTTATGTCTCCATAAATCTACATGACGTGTAGAATCGATAAAAGCGGCATTAAGCTGGCCACGTGCACGATTTACGAGTTCAGCAACAGTCGTAGTCTCGCGGGTTTGCAAATAATCATTGATCGATTGCTCTATTAAATGATGGACGATTTGCCCAAATAAAATCGGCATGGATTGAAGCTTTTTTAAGCGATAGACATGTTGATGATATGGCTCCACATTGTAACTGAGCCAGCCATTATGAGAAAAATAATATTCATAGCCATATTTTCGCGCACAGCTTGTTACCGTTTTATGACGGGACAGTGACCACGAAAAAGATGGATAAGGTGTAATTTCAAACATCCTATCGCCTCCTTAAATCTGTTTTATAAAATCATAGACGTGCTGAACTATCAGCACAATGGTTACAATACGCAGCAATAGCTTTACTTGATTTGCCTTAACCTTTCTGGCAAGGATAATGCCTATTTGTGCACCGATTACAGAACCAACCATTAATACGATTGTCAACGGCCAATCAATTTTACCTGTAGCAATATACGTAATCGAAGCTCCTAAGCACATAGCAAAAACACCTACACGCGACAAACCTACTGCTTTCATATAAGAGATTTTCTGATGTGCATATGTATAAAGTGCAAGCGTACTGCTACCAGGGCCGAACATGCCATCATAAAAGCCAACCCCTAAAAGGATTGGACCGTTTTTACGATTCATTGTAAAGCTTTCTTTCTCTCCAAATTCAGCTCCGCCTAAAAAGGACATAACAAGGGAAAAGCCTAATAAAATGATGGCGATAAACGTTAATGTGTGACTGCTCATAAATGATGCAAACAGACCTCCAAGTGTACCACCTATTAAGGAAACAAGTAAAACTGAACGCATTTCTGACCATACTATTTCTTTTCTTTTATAAATTGTGTAAAAGCTTGAAAAGGCACTTACCATATTAGAAACCTTATTCGCACCGATTGCTGAATGGACGGGTACCCCTACTAGCATCATAGTCGGTAATGTTATTAACCCGCCACCTCCAACTAACGTGCCAATGATGTTGCCGATAATTCCAATTAGTAAAAACAACAAGTATTCCATCTAACCCTTCTTTCTATGTCACACATGATGGTATTCTTATGATACAGTATAACAGACTGCACTTTTTTAATTGAACTATGAGGTGAACAAATGCTAGAACAACAAAAAACACCTACACCACGCTTTTGTAAATCGCTAACGCTTATTGTTGCGACTATTTTTTTAGCTGGCATTACGGCAACACTAATCCAATACAATAAGCTCCCCGCTTCTATACCGGTTTTGCAAAGCTTTAAGAGTGAACATGCGCAATTTGGCCCGAAAATCACCATTTTTTATTTACCATTCATTGCCTTAATGCTATTTTTACTTTTACAATACTTAGAGATGAAAGCAGCTTATCCTATCCTACGTAAAAATAAGCCAACCTTATCTCATATCCAGCGACAAAATGGAATCATTACCTTTTGTCTCATCAAAAATAGTATACTCTTATACTTTACATACTCACTATTCAATGATTTAACAGTTGCTTTAGGACATGAACGTATTTTACAGCAGTGGCATGCTTATGTATTTTTATTTGTACTAGGTACAATATTTATAATGGGGATTGTGCGTGGGATTTTATTGAATAAAAAGGAATAAGGTACAACTCGCCTCCATAATGCGTTGAAAAATAATTAAACCACCGAATACCTTCGCAATAGTCTTTTGTGAAAGTAAAGGTGGTTTTATTTAAATTCGTTAATAAAGGATAATAATTAAAACAAGTGTTGCACTAATAATGCTTATTTTAATTGTTTCTACTTTATATATGGCATAAGTCCGTACCTCTCGTATTATGAAATACCAAAAAATGAAACCATATAAAAGCGCAAACGTAATCATTAAAGGCTTATACAATGGACCGACCCAGGTTGCCCAAGCAAATATGCTAGAAAGCATCGCAAGCACAAGTACTAACAGCCACCATACATGTTTAGATGGTTTAGATCCTTGTAGATTATGACGTTTATAATAGTTCATAGAGATTATATTTACAGCTATCACGATAAGTGGAAGGATAAAAATCCAAGGTTTTGTTGTTACAGAGTATAATCTATGAAATACTATATCATACGTTACAGAATTCCCAGCAAAAAACTGGCCAGAATCTACATTTAGCATACCTGTATCTGAAATCTGATAGTGCTCTTCTTCGCGATCTCTAACAACGATTACATCTGCAATATGGTTACCCAACTTTCCATCAGCCTCTTCAACATACTTTGTTAAGTCTTCAAAAAAGTTATACACAATTGTATCTTCAACCTTTTCCGTAGATATATATAAACTCGAACTTCTCGCAAAAAATTTCGCTTCTTTTCCTCCGAAATGCTTATATATTGCTTGGATGGAATGGTCAGCAGTTTGAGGAGGTGAAGGATTTTGTGGTGTCATAATAAAAAATAGAGCAATCATTGCAATCGTTAATAGTAGAACACTCTCTTTCCATAGCGGTAAGTCTTTTTTCCTCTTATGATGAATACGTTCATAAATACGGGTTTTTACAGCACGATCCTCCGGTAATTTATTGAGTTCCTTCAGTCGATTGTTTAAATCCAAATTCATCACCTCCAAGTATTTTCTCTAAAGCCTTTATAGCATTTCGCTGTGTATTCGCTATTTTTACTGTAGACCATCCTAAAATTTCACTAGTTTCGGCTAAATTCAGCTCCTCTATTTTTCTATAAATAAGAACCTCTCGATATTCAGGCTTCAATAATTGAATTGCTTCATATAATAGTCGCCGCTCCTCAGATTGCATGATCCAATCATGTGGTACATATTGTGTCTCCCGTTTTTCATGTTCTTTTTGAAATGGTAGCCATTTAATAAGTGCTTTTTTTCTATAGGTGTCGTAGACAAGGTTTCGTGCAATTCTCCTTATGTAAGTGCCCATAGCAGCCTCGTTTCTAAACTGTCCTTTATAAACCCGAATAAATGTTTCCTGCGTTAAATCCTCCGCTAAACTTGGATCTGAGACCATATAGTAAATAAATTGATAAATGCGTTGAAAATATTGTTCATAAAGCTCATCAAACTCCATCTTCTCACCTCTCTTACTTTATTAGACGAATGAGTAAACAAGATTTGTATGTTTAATATGAATTTTCTATACTAAAAAATAAGCTACTTGACACCAATTAGCATCAAGTAGCCTATATTTTTTACAGATCCATTTTCATCTGTTCGTAGGTATGTATTAACACATATTTTTGTACGCCGCGCGCAAAGGCAATACTTTCTTTCTGATACTGATCAAACGCGGCTTCATTCTTCATCTTGTGCGCATAAACTGCTTCAATTGCTGGCTGCATCCACGGCTTTGTAAGTTGATCGCTTCGCATGTCTGTTGTTCGTCCTTCAAGTGCAGCGATATAACATTTTGCATAGCTAGTTAAAGGCTCTTTATTTATTTTATTTGCCGCATCCTTTGCTTCCTCTAAATTCTCTTCCAAGATCCCCTTAATAAATTTACAGTTATACTTCATTGCTGGCTGCTTATACTTTCCAATTGCTGTTTCTAATGAGTGTAACTGGTCATGCTTTGTACCATAAGCAACTGCATATAGGTAGGCAAAAAAAGGATGCTTCTTACGATCTTTTACTAACTTATCTACCAATTTCATATTATTAGTCCAGAATACAATATGTATATGTCTATAAATCATTGCAATCGCGATAAGGATAATGATGCCAAGTGAAATGGATTGGCTAACTCCAGCTAGTGATAGTAATAGTGCCAACATAAATATGACTAAATAAAATATGGCTAGTTTTGTAATTTTTATAATTCCACCTATTGTAATTTCCTTCGCATCTTTCGAGAAAAAATAAAGCCTGCTCCAAGGAAGAATATAAGCGCCATAAATTTCATGAGAGGAATAATAAACAACTTGCTGATTACGAGAACAACAAGAATATAATAAACCACCATTGCCAGTAATAATAATGTTAGTTTATTCACTGTTTTCCCTACTTTCATTCAGTGCTGCTTCAATGGCCGCTAACGCTTTAGGCCCCATCCCGTGTAATTTTTTTAACGTCGATAAATCAACCTTTTCCAATTGCTCTAATCGTGTAAATCCTGCCGCATTTAATGCACGTATAGCAGGCTTCGCTACACCCTTTGGCCATTCCGTCATCTATGCTCGTCCCTTCCTTTTTCGTCTATTCAGTATCTCTGTTCCTATAATACCTATTAAGAGTATAGCTAGTGAGGCGACATGATAATCAACGAAAAAAGTCGTAAATGCTATATTATAATAGCGGCATATTGAAGTGATAATACGCCCTCCCATTAATATTAAACCGATAATCAAGCATCCTTTTACTACTTGCTCGATGAATTGCATTTCAATCACCTCTCCGCTTTATTATGCAAGGGAAAATGATGAAATGCAAATGAGCTAGGTCTTTAGAGCATATTAAACATTGCCACGAAGGCGGCCAACAAATTGCCAATGCCATGTATGCCCCAGCTTGTGATAATGGAGCCATTGGATTTTCGTTCATTGATCCACCCCATTAAATATCCTGCAAAACCGGTTGCTAAAACAACCAACACTACAACACCAAAAGGAATAAAAGAAAACATCATCAATCCATGTAATATGCCAAACAGTAAACTTTGCAGGATATTTCCAATTTGAAAACCAAACTTATGCATGAATCTTTTCAGTAAAAAGCCTCTGAAAAACAGCTCCTCTGACAATCCTGTTTGTACAAAAGCATGGAGCAGTGCAGGAATGAATGCTGAAAAATCAAGCCCTGCAAAGCGATTTGACGCTAAGGTTGAGCTATCAAGGAAGAAATAGGTAATTGTAGTAAGTGATACGACTATTAAAACAACAATGAATAAGAACCACACAATATAATTACCTTTATTTTCAATGATAGGCTTTTGGAGGCCTAGCCATGTAAAAAATGATTGTTCCTTTTTTGCTGAGAAAAACCACCAAACAAATGGTATAGCCGACAATAAAAAGACCTGAAAAACTGCATCTATTACACTTTGCAAAACCATTATTTCCCCCTGTTCATAGTGTTTTACATGAAGAATGACAAGCGATGGTAAAAGGTTCCTCTCGGATGGAGAAATCCGCCGTTATTCTATAGCTGTCCTTCTTCATGTTAAGCATATTAAACAGCCGCGTTAAAATCAAGATAAATTCAATGATAATCATTAAATAATTATCTTTTATAACTAAATATTAAATGCTAATCAGTATTTACCCATAAAAAAAACACGACTAGAAAAACACTAGTCGTTTTCATTCTTTATTCGGATTTCTCTCAATAAAATCTGTAATTTCATCTTTTAATTCATAAACTAAATCAAAATAATGATGTTCGTTCATCGCCCCCTTCTTTCGCCACTTTTGCATTTCTTGATAGTGAAATGTCACAAAATAATTTATTATTTCACGTTGGTCAATACCTTCCCTTTTTGCCATATCGACAATCGAAAGTCCTTCTTTCCAATATTGATCATATACTTCTTTCGTAATCCCAAGAACTTTACAAATAGCAGCATAATCGTACTTTACATGGTATACAACCTGTCCCTCCTCACCATTTGCATGTTGTTGAATTACATTATTTGCATAACCAATTGATGTAAAGCTCATCATAAATATGCTTATTAGAAAAAGCTTTTTGAACGTTACTTTCATATAAACCTCCTTCATGTTTCCATTAGTGTGTGAGGTTTAAAAAATCATATTCCTTCTGAGTCACAATGCTTTTCGAAAAGAATAGCACCATTTTTCATACCCTAATCGACCCTCATAAAAGCGATGTGCATTAATCCTTTGAATACCAGACTCTAAAGCAATATAGTGCGCCCCATTTTCTTTGCCCCATTGGTGAAGATAATGCAATAATTTCTCACCATAGCCCCTTGAACGATACTGCTCATCCGTTACTAAATCATAAACAAAAATATGGCGTTCACTGTAAAAGTTGACTCTCCAACTTAATCCGGCGACTGCCACCATGTTCATATTTTCATATAAAGCAAATAACATATAGCCATCTTGCATCATTTCCTTTAATAGTAGGAGATATTTTTCTACTGTTACTTCCGTACGGAGCTGCATCATAACAGCATATGCTTCCATCCACTCTTGCTGAGTTGTTAATTGCTTGATGGTTACGGTCATTATTCAAACCTCCTTTTACCAATATTTAATATAATGAAATACGCCATTATCAATTCTCATCCCGAGCTTCTCATATAATTTTTGAGCACGCACGTTGTCTGTCGCTGTTTCTAAACTTAAATAACGCGCATCGTTTTGTACACAATACGAATAGCACTGTTCAATTAGGGCCTGTGCTACCCCTTGTTTCCTAGCATGCTCAGCCACAAATAGATCATTTAAAATAAATGCCTTTTTCATTGCAACAGATGAAAAAGTAGGATAGAGCTGAACAAAACCAACTGGCTGCGCATTTATATAAGCTAGAAAAATGACCGACTCTTCCTTATTTAAACGCTCTAATAGAAACTGGTTAGCCTGCTCTAAGTCAGATTGTTGACCGTAAAACTCCCGATAGGCATTAAATAATGGCACGACCTCTCCAACCGTTGCTAAAGTTACTGAACAAACCTCCATTCACTTATCTCCCCATTCCTTTTTTATATGTCATTCATGTATTATGATAATTAACAAACTGACATTCAAAAAGAAACAGTTCTAGACATTTCACCATGTCAAGGAGGGGCTTTATGGAGGATTTTATTTTCTTATTCACTGAAGAAGAAGCAAAGTATAAACAAATTTATCAGCAGGTCAAATGGTTAATCGAACAAGGGACATTGAAAACAAATGATTCTCTTCCTTCTATTCGAAGGCTAGCCGAAACTTTACATGTCAGTCGAAATACAACGTTAACTGCCTATGAGCAGCTAATAGCGGAAGGATACATACGTGGTGAAGGTCGAAAGGGCTATTTCGTCAATGAATTTGAACAAGTGTTTCTACAGGAGGAACGACCAAGCCTTACTCAAAATACGAAAAATAAGCGTGAAGATATCATCATTGACTTTCGCGCTGGCGCTGTCGATCAACAGCATTTCCCTTTAAAAATATGGCGTCAAATGGCTAATCAAGTGTTACCTTTAAACGAGTGCTATCAATATGGCGACCCTTTCGGCGAGCCCCTTTTAAAGGAACAGCTTGTACATTATTTACTTCAAGCTCGTGGGGTTCATGTAAACGAAGAAGACATTATTATCGGAAGTAGCACGCAACAAATGTTAATTTATCTAGGCTTTCTATTTAAGCAAGATTTCCAAAGTGTTATTTTAGAAGATCCTGGCTACAACGGCGCACGAGAAGCGTTCAAGCTACATGACTTTCATATTGAGACATTACCTGTGTTGGAAAGCGGTGCGCAGCTTGAGCATTTAGCGCATTTACATTCGCGTTTACTCTATGTCACCCCTTCTCACCATTTCCCATATGGGGTTTCCATGAGCATTCAGCAGCGACAAGCTTTAATTCAGTGGGCCAAAAACGTCGATGGCTATATACTTGAGGATGATTATGATGGTGAATTCCGTTACACGCAACAGCCGTTTCCTGCTCTCGCCTCCATCGACAAGTCACGAGTTATTTACATGGGGACATTTTCAAAATCATTTTTACCAGCTATTCGTTTAAGTTATATGGTGCTACCAAAAGCACTCGTTCAGCCATATAAAAAACGATTTGCTCATTTTGAACAAAACGCCTCGTCCTTACATCAATTAACAATGGCGAAATTCATGGAACAAGGTGAATGGACACGACATATTAAAAGAATGCGTATCACCTATAAACATAAAATAAATACACTTGTAGAGGAACTTACCAAGCAATTTGGAGAAAAAATTACGATTCTTGGAGAGCAATCTGGACTTTATATTTTGGTCAAGGTGCATACCCAATTTTCAGAAGAACAGCTCATCCAAAACGCTCAACAATACGGAGTAAAGGTCTACCCTACGAGCCCCTATTTTCTACAACAGATAAGTTCAGCGCCAATTATTCAATTAGGCTTTAGTAAGTTAAAAATGGAAGAACTTATCCTCGGTGTGCAACAACTAAAAAAAGCTTGGATTACAAAATAATAAGCCATAACTGCAATCGTTATGGCTACTCATTTTCTCGATAATCATATGTTTCATCTGGCACATTCAATGTCACTCCGTTAATACTGACCGTATCATCGTCGCTCCATTGAATGTAAGCTTCATTTTTTCGATATTGCCAATATATCTTCTTAGATTTTCTTTTCTCATGATTCAATTATGCCTTGGCATAATTGCGTCCGGAATCGGCTTTGTGCATGCATAAAGAACTCCTTTTCTGATTCCGTGACATCCGCCAGAGGCCTTAACTTCTTTCAGCGGATGTATGTCCCCCTGAAAAGTGACTTAATACTGTATTCATCTCACCATCACGATAAAGGTAGTTGACTTCTGCTGAAAGAAGTTAAGCTTAATTCTCCCAATACCGCATAAGAAGTCGTCGCCCCAGCATCTGAAACATAAGCTTTCACCGTATAGGTTCCTTGTGGTGATGTAGATTCAGCAATCAAATCTTATTTAAATCTAGACCAATCAAAAAATAACCAATAAATACCGTACCCTATAATACTAACAAAAAATAAAATCCAAATAAGTAGCACTAGAAAAGTTTGTTTGTATACTTTCTTGCGTTGCATCTTCTCGGATTCGTTCATCGATATCCCCCAATCTGTTTATATAAGAAACGATTTTAGCGAATTAGATGTTTCCTTAATAAGGCAATAAAGTTCTCCAAAGCAGTTCTTTCGCTTACCCGATCAATTCCCTCCTGAATCCTTAAAAAAAAGGATCTGCACAGTCTGTCTCTGCACAAATCCCAATAAATAAGTTAAAAATAATCAATAAACGTTGGAATGCCAATTGGTAGTATGGTCTCTAGTAATGCAATTTCAATGGCATTGCCTTGTAAACGCTCAATTTTTTCTAAATAGCTCGGTCGTTTATAACCTAGTAACATCGTGGCAAGAGTTTGGACCGTTAGCTGAACAGCATTTTCAGACTGTACCTCACTCACCATTTCGACCGAGACTTTTCCATCTTGCTTTGTGATGACAAATGTGCCATTATTCCAAGCCACAATGCGATCAGTTACAGCGAGTCGAAGCTGAAAATCATTTCCCGTGAATGGATAGCGTAACAGAAATTCTTTTACATCGACAATTCGTGCCATAAAATAAGGGGACACCTTTTGAATAATTTCACTATCTTCTAGTAAAAAGGCAACGGCTTCATTGCCAGTTGTTTTACCATAGACATTATAAATCATCGAGCTATGAGCTGAGACAAAATTCCATAAGCCTTTACGCGCCTCTTCCTGCAAATAGACAATCTCATCGATGTAGTAATTTTCCTCCATAATGCGGTAAAACATATACCCCTGTGGCAGATCATCCTCATCATAATATACGGCTGCCTGAAGGTTCACATCACTATCTATAAATTTTTCTTCCCAGAAATCTTCTTGAAACTTTTCATTCCAAGCAATGCTATTTCGTACCATGACACCGTGTGTTTTCTTGGCATAGCGTGCATAAATGTTCACAACATCTTCATGTTTCGGATCTACACGGCGGATTTTACCGTTTAAGCCTTTATGGTGAGGAAGCTGCGTATCCTTAATCTGAAATTCCACAATATCACTCATAATTTCCCAACCCTTTTTCCGATAATACGGGATCGAATATGGAAATAAATAGGATATACTTTGCCCTTCATTGCGCATCCGCTCCAGGCTCTCAATAATAAGGCTCTCCATCAAACCATGCCCAGAATATTCCGGGTACGTTCCGACCGCAGTAATGCCTCCCATTTCATAGATCCTACCATGAACATTTACCTCAAAAGGTAGGCTTAAAATTTGAGATACAAGATGCGAACCATCGAACCAACCAATGGCATGCCCCTCATTAAATTGCTTACTTTTGGCATTTACAAAGCGACGATCCTTGTGAATGGACATGGACATTTGAAAAACATAATTAAGCAAATCGATAGACTGTGCCATTTCATCTAATCTTATTTCGCGCATGACTAAGCCTTTACGTTGATTCATGATTCTCTCTCCTCATCAAATAACTCTGAAAAAATGGATTCCGGTGCATTTAAAAAGCGCTTCGTGACGATGTAATGGATGGTATCCTCATAGCGAATAGACTCAATATCCCCATTATCAAAACTATAGATTGTCGCATTTGGATAGCCAAGCAAAATAGGTGAATGAGTGGCGATAATAAATTGGGCCTCATGCTCCAAATCCTTCATAATTTTAAGGAGACTAAGCTGTCTAGTAGGTGATAACGCCGCTTCAGGCTCATCCAATAAATAAATAGCTTTCCCCTTAAAGCGATGCATAAATAGCGATAAAAAGGACTCACCATGTGATTGATGATGTAACGACTTACCACCAAAAGCGGTATATTTTCTTGGATCTTCTAACAAATCAATATGACTTGCAAATTGATAAAATGTTTCCGATCGTAGGAAAAAACCATTCGTCACTTTCGGCATCCATGACAAACGGATATATTCCCCTAGTGAAGATTCCGCCTTATGTACTTCATATAAATTTTGACGACCACCACCCGCTGTATTAAAATCACAGCGATCCGCAATTGCCTCCAGCAGTGTTGATTTCCCAGAGCCATTTTCCCCAACAAAGAAGGTCACATTCGTAGGAAACTCTAGCTCTTGTAAATCCTGCAAACTTGGTATATTAAAGGGATACTGGTCTTTATCTTCAATATCACCCTGTAATACCTTACATGATTTTAAATACATTTTGTTTCCTCCCTTACTACTATTATAACCCGCTTATGCTTTTTTCCAAATATAAGCTACGATATCAATGACTATAAAAAAGGCGATAGGTCGCGAAAAATCAATCCATTAGAACAAATCATAAAATCATCATTTTTCTTACCCTATAACCAAACCTAATCCCTAACTATAAAAACTATATAAAAAATCATAAAACAAACTGCTACAACCTACAATTTCCTATGAAATATTTCCTGAGAAATAAATAAAAAATATGTCGAAAGTTACAACGTAAAATGATAAAATTATGCCATAAAATAGCGATTAACAAAAATCGTTGTAGTAGCATAAACTGTCTATTTCATCTTAAAACATTCAAAGAACAGCCCACTTTGAACTGCTATTTCCCGCTAATATTAATGTACTTACAATAAATGTACCTATAACAATCACTAGTTAATCTCGGAAAAAGCTCCCTATTGATTCGTTTTTATTGTTTACGAATCTTTATTACAATTTCCCATCCGTCGGTGTAAAACATTGGATTTATACAAGACCATTTAATTGAATGCTTTCTATTTCAATTTCCCAAATAAATAGTACATTCTTATTGTTAGTTTAGGATGGCTATTACCATCTACTCTTATTTTTCAATTCAAAAAAATAGACAAACTGAAATTCTCAGTTTGTCTACAATATTAGTAATTTTACTCTAAAGCTTTGGAAACAAATTTAAACATATAAGAGTTCATCTTAGGTCCTCCATTCATAGGGTTCCCATTAATAACGAACGAACCTCTATGAACACCTACAATTTGATTGTCAGTATTTAATAATGCTGAACCTGATTGTCCTGGTGCTGTATCAATTGTATAAAAGGCTACAGATGCATCCTCTCTTGTAATATTTCCTCTCGTACCAAATTGAGAAATCTCACCACTTGCCTCCATTAAGTCTCCTGGATAACCATAAATACCGATATTTTGATTAAGAAGATTATTCACCTGTTTGATTCCAAAAGTACCTGCAACATCTCCCGCCTGTTTATTGTCTTTTGATACATCTAAAACTAGAATAGCGAAGTCTTCAGTGCTCGAACCAGTTGAAGCCCAATTTGCAGCTACATAATAATCATTAACATTATAAGAACCAAATAATCCAACACTATTACTTACACCAGGGTAAACCTTTGCACTAGTTATAGTTTCTTTTGTTTCTGGATTTATAACACAATGCCCATTTGTTAGTACTTTATTTTTCCCAATTAAAGAGCCTGTACAAGAACCACCTTTTCCATCAGGCCAATTTATTTCAATGTACGTAATTGCACTATATGGCATTTCTTTAGTATTCTCTACTTTTTTTCTACTATCGTCACCGATGACAATCCGTGGTGATATTTGTAATGGTCCTCTAGCAGTAGAATCATTAATAACGACTGGAGGTGGTGTGATGTCGATAAACGAGTGTCCTTCCATTATGGAATCAATCTGAACGGGTGAAATTTCTCCCGTTCCTTGAACGCTTGGTATTTCGTTAATTAATTGCGAATTACTGTCATTAAACTCTTCATACTTAATGACTTCACCTTTCGAGTTTACCATGTCATAAGGATGAGATACCTTACTTGGGTCAAATGAAAATTCACCTAAAGACTCCGCAGCAAAAACATTCATAGGAACTAACAAAAACATAAGCATAAAGAATAACTTAAAAGTAATTTTTTTCATTTTATTCCTCCTTTTGATTTAATCTATTTGTAGTTTAATAGAAATATCAGGAAAAATAAAGGTAAAATATTGAAAATATAAAATATTATTAAAATGACGATAATTCAGAATATATCAAAAGCTATTGTAAATAGCTTTAATTCGCCATTTACGATTGAAGCAGAATCAAATTTTTTCGAGTAAAAATGTTTTCGCTAATTATCTATTTTAGATTGTTTAATCTTCTCACCTTTAACGAAATAGTTTGTTTTAGTTTGTTTCCTTTTCAATAACTAAATTGCCAATTTCACTAGTAACATTCTTACTTGCTACTAGTTCACTCATGTCCTCAACAATCCATAAAAACGAGCAAAAAAAACTGTAGTATCTTAGGAGTTCTAAAAGCATTACTACCCTTTTGAAATGTTCTATATTTCAAACTCTTCTCATACATTGTGTAAAACCTTCTACCTGCAAATACCCCCTAAAAAAATCTGTCTCTCTTCATTCCATAAGTACAATGTGGTGTTTAAAAGGAAGGTACAAATAAGTTTTTTCTGCGTAAAATAAAAAAAGTTATAAGGAGAAGAGATTATGTTTGTAACTCATTTTTACGAAAACAAGATGTCCGTTTTAAGCCAGCTACTAGTAAATCTTCCTACTGTCGAAGAAAACATTAAAATTAAAGGACGTAAAGCAAAAATTGTTCAGATTACTCAAATAGACGACCACAACTATCACGTGAGTATCATTTTTGAAAAAGTAGCTAAAAAACAACCACTAAAAGAAATTGGGAAGAAAAAGAGATAGCTCTTCCCTTTTATTGTGCTGACGCTATCGTTTCATGGTAGCGTTTTAACTTTTTAAAAGCAGGAATCGAACTCTACAAAACTTCCATTGCAAATTGTTCTCAATGAGTATAATTATTTCAAAATTAAATATTTGACTTTTTAATTGATAACGATTATCATTATCGGTAGATTATTTCTTTTCTCCGACATGCTTAATTCAGAATCCCCCCTATTTTTTTGAAATAAGCATGTATCAAACGGATATTCTTACATCAGACTAAGAATATCCGTTTTTTAACTTCTTTGTGCATGCACAAAGCCGAATCGGAAACAATTATGCCAATGCATAATTAATGATTATTAATGGACAGATTTACATAAATAAAGGAGCTGTTTTACATGGATTATCGTATTGAAAAAGACACTATGGGTGAAATTAAAGTACCTGCAGATAAAATTTGGGGTGCTCAAACGCAACGCAGTAAAGAAAATTTCCAAATCGGTACAGAAAAAATGCCAATTGAGCTAATTCAAGCAATGGCCATTTTAAAGAAAAGTGCTGCGATCGCTAATAATAAACTAGGTAAGCTTTCAGATATTAAAGCAAATGCGATTGTGCAAGCAGCTGACGAAATTTTAAATGGTCAATGGGACGATCAATTCCCTCTTGTAGTTTGGCAGACTGGTAGTGGTACTCAGTCTAATATGAACGTTAACGAAGTAATTGCGCACCGAGCAAACCAAATTTTACAAAATGCTGGTGAAGCTGATCGTATTCATCCTAATGATGATGTCAACAAATCTCAAAGCTCAAATGATACTTTCCCAACAGCTTTGCATATTGCAGCAGTGCTAAAGGTAGAAGATTATTTACTACCTCGCCTACGCTTACTAAAAGCAACATTGGTTGAAAAAGCAGAGAAATTCAAAGATATTATTAAAATTGGTCGTACGCATTTACAAGACGCAACTCCGCTTACTTTAGGACAAGAAATTAGTGGCTGGGCCGCAATGCTTGCTAAATCTGAGCATATGATCGTCCAAAATATTGAATATATGAAAGAACTAGCGATTGGTGGAACAGCAGTTGGTACTGGTATTAACGCACATCCTGAATTTGGTGAGCGTGTAGCAGCTGAAATTAGTGACATCACTGACAAACATTTCACTTCAGCCGCAAACAAATTCCATGCACTAACAAGTCATGATGAAGCCGTTGTCGCACATGGCGCATTAAAGGCTCTTGCAGCTGACTTAATGAAAATTGCCAATGATGTTCGCTGGTTAGCAAGTGGTCCTCGTTCAGGTATCGGTGAAATTACGATTCCAGAAAACGAGCCGGGCTCATCGATTATGCCTGGTAAAGTAAACCCAACACAAAGTGAAGCGATGACGATGGTTGTCACACAAGTCGTTGGCAATGATGCAACAATTGCCTTTGCCGCTTCCCAAGGTAATTTCGAGCTAAACGTCTTCAAGCCAGTCATTATTTATAACTTCTTACAATCGACTCGCCTACTAGCAGATACAATGAAATCATTTAATGATCATTGTGCTGTAGGAATTGAGCCAAACAAAGAAGTGCTTGACCATAACTTACAAAACTCATTAATGCTTGTAACTGCCTTAAACCCTTACATCGGTTATGAAAATGCGGCTAAAATCGCGAAGAAAGCCCATAAAGAAGGCACAACATTAAAAGAAGCAGCGGTTGCATCAGGTTTATTAACGGACGAACAGTTCGATGAATATGTGGACCCTGCGACAATGATTTATCCGAATGTAAAGTAATAGGCAAGTCAAACGCGAAACGTTGGTACATCAACGTTTTTAGATAACAAGTTCCATTTTATAACTTGTATTTTACGGTTATTGCTCCGCTACATTAGAGCAAATAATATTCGGTGAGCGTGTTGTACAAAAAATATATGTGAATGAGCAGGATTGGGGATAATGCCTCAATCCTTTTTTTCCATCCGTATGTCCTCATGATTCTAAACGTGCAACTATTTTATCTATTTAGTGCATTATTTTAGTAGCCCCCTATTCGTAGCTCCCTATTTTTAGCTAGACATGACACTAAATATTGTTTTATGATAAATCGATTAAATAATTAATTACTAATAGTAGAGGGGCGTTCTTGGATGACAAATAACAAAATGAATCCGAAAGTTGATGAATTTTTAAATAAATCTAAAAAGTGGCAGGAAGAATATTCGGTATTGAGAAATATCGTTCTTGACTGTGAGCTGACAGAAGAATTTAAATGGATGCATCCTTGTTACACACTTGAGAACAAAAATGTCGTGTTAATCCATGGATTTAAAGATTATTGTGCGCTTCTTTTTCATAAAGGTGCCTTGTTAAAGGATACCCATGGGATATTAATTCAACAAACGGAAAATGTACAGGCCGCGCGCCAAATTCGTTTCACTAGCGCTCAAGAAATAGTTGGAATGGAAACCATTATAAAAGATTATATACTTGAAGCCATTGAAGTTGAACAAGCAGGTTTAGAAGTGCCGATGAAAGAGCATAAGGAATACATCATTCCTGAAGAACTTGACAATAAATTTAATGAAATGCCTACCTTGAAAACGGCTTTTGAAGGATTAACGCCAGGGCGACAAAGAGCATATATTTTACATTTTTCTCAACCTAAACAATCCAAAACTCGCGTATCAAGAATCGAAAAATACACGCAGCACATTCTGGAAGGTAAAGGATTAAATGATTAAATTTTTATAAACTTAAAAGCCCAATTTCTTATACATTATAATTAAGAAATTGGACTTTTATCATTATATAGAAATATTGCCGATTGTTTATCATAGTAAATTCAACGCTTCCATTAACTTTTTACTATTAATCAAATATTGTATCTTTAGAAGGATCCCTTAAAAATTCAAAAAGCATATTAATTTGAGTATTTGTATTTCTCCCTAAAGAAAGCTTCGGTAAATGATCTTCATTATAAAATTTTACTCCTTTAGTTTCCAAACCATTTCTTGCTTGCCCGCCAGTAATCTCACATTGAACAAACAATTTATAATAATGATATGCTTGAGGTGGATGCGAGTGCTTATTCATATCCAATAAAGCAAGCAATTTCGTAGGGACCACATCGTAACCCGCTTCTTCTTTAATTTCTTTGACAATGTTTTCACTAGGCGACAAACCTATATCACAGAAACCGCCTGGCAAAGACCATCTATCATCAATTTTTTCTCTGACCATTAATATTTTATTGTTCTGAAAAACTACACCTCGAACATCTATTTTAGGTGTTTGATAACCCGTTTCATTCGTAAATAAATCCTTGATTTTTTTCATTTCTAACCCGGTGTATTCACTCATAATCTCGGCACTTAAATTTCTTAATTGTTCATAACGTTCAATATCGTAAACATCTTTTGAAAAAGTTAATCCTGCTTGGGAAATTGATTGGATCTTTTTTGCCCATTCTAACCATTTATCACTCATGAAGAATACCTCCCTACCATTATAAGTTCAACAAAGTAATTAACGGTGTTAAAACCCGTTTCATTCATATAAAGAATCATTATAGATAATCTATTGTGTAAAATATTAATATTACCCCTACTATACACATCATCCAGGATAAGGCAGAACTTGAACCGCTTGATATTTTATTCCGAAGATTTACTAAGGTAGGATTTATCCACTTTCCAAACAATTTATATCCTAAAAATATAAGCAGTGCTGGTAGAACCATTATTATATTGTATGCTGCTAATATTGGAAGCCACTGATAAAAAGGCATATCGGTTGTCGTTAATAAGCCAATAGCGGCAAAATACGGTAAAGCCATGCCTGCCTCAATGATAAAAGTCGTAATACCAATAATAATAATGGAGAATATGCTTCGAGTTTTAGGCTTTGGAAAATTACTTTTTTTATTAGCAGGGATAAAAAAGCTAGCAATAAATAATACAACCCCTACTATAAAGATGACCCAGCTAACTAGTTTATTTTGAAAAATGTTAGAAAATGCTTCTATAATAAAATTTAAGCCTAACATCATGATGATCCCTAATGAAAAATAGAGTAGCCCAATTGTAAGAAGATATGCTAATAATCTTGATGTTACATTTCTATTGTCTGTTAAAACGAGAAATAACGTAACACCCATAATCGTAGGGCTTAATGTATCTAAAAGAGCTAAGCCACCCAAATAAATTAATATATCTGTTCCCATCTTTCCCCTCCACATTTCTAATAGCTATGATTTATGTTCGAGATAATATATATAAGCCTTTTCCATAAAGTTAAGGATTTCCTGATCCATTGGATATAAATTATATTTTTCGGATTCCTCAGGTGACATTCTAATGTCCCAAAGCTTATCTAAAAAAGCATCTTCGTCATTAAAGTCTTCACCTTTTTTTACATCCATTCTCTTAATAATATTTTGTATTCGTGTATTACTATAACCAAGGTGTATATGTTTTTTTAATTGCCCTACTAAAGCAATCCACTCTAAAGAGTCTGGATCGCTACTACCCATTTTCGGAAGTTTTTCTAGCGCTTCCATGTTTTTAAAATTTAATGTATCTCGATTATTTTTTAATACTTCTTTAGAATCCTGATTATTATATAAATCCATAATTTTTTTAATCCTAAATTCTTCCCCATCAATCGTTATACCGTTTATTAGTCCCCTTAAACTAATTTCTATCTTTGAAAGACGGTCCTGTTCACTAATAACATAAGATAGTTGTTTCATTAAACTATTCGACCAATCCCATTCTTCGGACTCTAACATCATTTTGATCTCACTTAATTGAAATCCTATAGTTTTTAAAAATTGTATTTGCTGAAGTTTTTTTAACTCAGAGTATGAGTATAATCGATGACCTCCTTCCGTTTTTGAGACAGGTTTCAGAAGGCCAATTTTGTCATAATATCTAAAGGTTCTAACAGATACACCACTCAGTTTTTTAAATTCGTTAATATGAAACAAGTTAATATCCCTACTTTCTTATTCATTTGTTTTATTAAAAAACATAGTTTTTAATAGGTAACCAATTCCTAAGCCGATTAATACCCCCGGAATAGCATTATCAATCAATAAACCGACTCCTGCTCCAATAATAACGCAAGCATAAATAATAATATCGTCTTTCTTCATAACAGGATTCTCCTTTAAGTTAATTTAAAGTAAGAGCTCTACTAACAGTATAAAAGATGACGTAACGTCACTTTCAAGTCACATTCTGTTGTATAAAATTTGAAAATGACCTTACGTCATCTAATAAAATCAATTTTAAGGGGGGTGGAAAGTGATGAAACAAACAACCATTCGTTTATTTTTAGTACTAATTATGCTTGCAGGATGTTCGTCAAGGGAGGAAGAAGTCGTCGTCAATAAAGAATCTGTAGAAAATATTGAGGAGATTTTGATAAATTTTGCAAGTACTGATGTTGTCTTTTCTCCAAGTGAAACAAATGAAATAGAAGCAAATTTAACGGTTAATGATGACGGACCGGGTGCAATAGTAGAGAAATCTTCAAAACAGATATCAATTAAATTGGATACTGATATTACACGATTATTTAATCTTAGTAAAAAACCGACTTTAGAAGTTAAAGTACCTATGCAATTCAAAGGTAAATTAATTCTTGATGGATCTTCTGGTAATATCATCGGAAAGGAATTAATTCAAAATGACATCGAAATACGCTCAAGTAGCGGTAATGTTAAACTTCATTTTATAGAATTGAACAATGATGTAAAGATAACAACGACAAGTGGTAAAGTATCAGTGGATTTTGATGAGGAGCAGCCTAATTTACAATTAGATATCAAGACAAACAGTGGTAGACAATCAATTGACTTAACTTTAAACGGCAATTCAAAGACAAAAAAGGAGTTGCAAGGTATTTCAGGTAGTGGTGATCATAAGATGCAAATTGTAACGAAGTCTGGAAATATAGATTTGAAATAATAAAGGATAGATAAATTTAAATGGCATAGCATATTTAAAGTTCAATTTGCTATGCTATTTCTTTTCAATGAAGGTTTTATTTAACGTTTTACATTTTG
This sequence comes from Lysinibacillus sp. NPDC093692, assembly GCF_050280125.1. Taxonomy (NCBI): domain Bacteria; kingdom Bacillati; phylum Bacillota; class Bacilli; order Caryophanales; family Bacillaceae; genus Lysinibacillus; species Lysinibacillus sp. NPDC093692. The sequence goes on along the minus strand of NZ_JBNNUW010000011.1, from coordinate 66,021 downwards.
TGTGTCTGTTTTCTGCAGAGGTTGATTTAGCAAAGACAATACAAATAACCACTCATTGGAGTGGTTATGTTTGATAAGTCTTGTTCAATTCTAGTTAAAGTTAAGGTCAATATGCTTAAGCGGCCAACAGACGATACTTGTTGTACCCATTATTTTATCTTTAGGGATGAATCCTACCTCAGGATTTCTACTATCATTACTTACAGGACGATTATCACCTAATACAAAGTAATGTCCTTCAGGTACTGTAGTTTCACCTAAAAGTTGGTCTAGCGTAAAATCATAAGTGAGTGATCCAGAACCTTTTAATTCCTTCTTGAATTGGTCTAAATAAGGTTCACTGACCTTCTCTCCGTTTATGTATAATTGATCATCCTTATACTCGATTTTATCTCCTGGTAGGCCTATAATGCGTTTAATAATATTTTTTTCTTCGTTTTTGTTTAGAAGAACATGTTCAACAACAACAACGTCAAATCGATCAAGCGACTTAAATTTCGGACCGATTTTGTTAATAATAACACGGTCTTTGTCTTCCAGTGTCGGCATCATTGAAGCACCTTTTACGAGTACTGGCGTAAATAAAAACTGTTTGATAACAAACGCCACCAATATAGCGAAACCAATCGCCTTTATCCATTCGATTAACTCATTTTTTAGCTTTCCCTGTACTTTTTCTTCCAAAATTTCACCTCCTACTATTTCTCTTAATAAATACGACAAAAAAGGAAAAAAGTTTCAATTTTTCGTTCAAAGAATTATGCTTTTATTGAAATCCCTTTACAAACAAAGCTCAAGAAGCCATTTTATGCGATTAATGACTATATCCATTCCTCTAATCACTATCGCTACCAGAAATGAGTAAACGACCTGAGTCCTATAGAATTCAGGTCTCAAGCCGCTTCATACATGTTTATTATTCCTCTTGATCTGGCGCAGTTCAGCATTCTAAATTTTTCTAATTTCAATAGATGTTGCAATAGCACTTAAAATACCTATTGTTCCTAGAACTATTAACGACTTCGAAGAACTCATAATCCCCCATGTTAATCCTCCTACTCCTATAACCGTTGTTAAATACCTACTATATTTCAGTCTAGATTTTGTTACTTTTGGCGTCTTCACATTTACCCCAACCATCTTATTCACCTTATTCAAAGCAGCATCTAATTGTTTAATCATTTTAATTTACCTCCGTTAGATTTATTTTAATAAAATATTAATAGCTGGATTAACTAACAGCAAAAAGCTAGAAGCTAATACATATATGCCATATTTTCTCTTTTTTAAAATATAATACCATCCAATAATAAATACAACAAGTGCAAGTCCAATTGATAGGTAGCTGAATATTAAATTTTCCATAGTATCTCCTCCAATCTTAACCTTTGTTTTGCTAATTGATACCATGATTCTTCATTGCATTTTTGCTTGCTAAAGAAGATGAACTTGCAAAAATTTGATATAGAGAGTTCTCAAGTAGAAAGTTGAATATTTCGCATTTGTTATAAATTGAATCTTTTTTCATCGCTGCAGTATATAATAATGTACTAAAAATTCCGTATGCTTTTTCTTTTGGGATTCTCATTTTTAAATTTAAATGCTCTAAAACTTCATCAAAAAAATGCTTATCATTTTCTATTAGATCTTCAATTTCCCCTTTAGATAGCCCTTTAATAAACAATTGATAATCTGGATTATTGAAATTATATAATGTAGGATGCTTTACATACTCTTCAAAAAGCCAGTTCATAGCTTTTTTAAACCCTTCAATACCGGAGTTACTTTGTACCATAGAGTACCATTGTTTTTTCAATTGATTTTGAATCATTGATAGCACCTCAAGGAATAGCTCTTCTTTTGATTTATATAGCCTAAAAAAAGTTTCCGTTGATATGCCAACTTCTTTAGTAAGAGTAGCAATGTTAGTTAATTTGTACCCTTTCGCTTTCCAACTCTGTGCACAGATTTCACGTAACTTTTGTTTAAGTAATGGAATATCTTCTTCAGTAAAATTTTTAGCTATAAGATCGGTTCCTCTATTTTTTATCATTTAGATCAGTCCCTTTCAGTTCGTACTTTAATTGTACGCATCGTTTGTCTCTTTTTTCTTACTCAATCCTTACAAGTTTATTAATTTTGTAAAACTGAAGGTAAACCAAATGAAAAAGCAGAGAAATGAATTAGGCTTAATCATGCTGAAAAAAGCCCCACACATAAGATTGTGGCAGGCAATAAAAATATTTTTAGAAACTTGTCCTTCTAAATATTTAATGGGAGACAAGCTTGCCTCCCACTTCATCAACATTTAATATAGGGCACTTATCCAAACCCCCGCCTCGTGCCAATACTTCTACCACCGTCATTTTCCCAACGATCAATGTCCCAAACAACATCTTCCAAGCCGTCTTGTATTCCTCCGCTAGGAAGGGTACCGGTTTTTACTTTTACTATAGAAATAATACATCCTCCTTTTTTATCATTTCGCCTTGGCGTAATTGTTGCTGTCGCTTCGCTTTCGCACAGAAAACATTTGTTGCTGTCGCTTCGCTTTCGCACGGAAAACATTTGTTGCTGTCGCTCCGCTTTCGCACAGAAAACATTTGTTGCTGTCGCTTCGCTTTCGCACAGAAAACATTTGTTGCTGTCGCTTCGCTTTCGCACAGAAAACATTTGTTGCTGTCGCTCCGCTTTCGCACAGAAAACATTTGTTGCTGTCGCTCCGCTTTCGCACAGATAAATTGCCACAGGACGTGGTGTTCTTAGACTGAGTTCCTCTATTCAGTAGGTGTTTATTTGAATAAAGATAAATAGTTCTTATTTTTATATTATGTAAGGTCATTTGTTTTGTTCATCTCCAAATATGGGGTTGTATTTTCACTATTACATTCACAAACAAAAACTAAAAAAAGACCTACGCTCGGTGGAGTACCGAACTCAGGTCTTAGAAGTTACTTAACTAAATATGTTTTGGGTCAAATCACAAAGTTGTTTTTTATGGAGGGGCTAATAAGATAGTAACTTTCGTTTTAGATTTTTCCAACCTAAAAATTCTTTTATATATTCAGCAGGTGTTATGACAAGTAAGCTTTTAAATTCTTTGTAATAATGTGAAGGATCATAGTAACCATATTGGTCAATGTTTACAGGTGTCTCTTCAAAAGAAAAATGTTGAAGTAAGAGTTGGATACGTATGAATTTGCTTAATTTTTTTGGTCCAAAACCTGTTTTTTTGTAGAAAAGGTCTCGGATATATCGCTCAGAATAACCTGTTTTATGCTGAATTACATCTGGTAAGAACAGTCCATAATTCTCAATAATAGAATCAAAACAAGTAGCGAATATTTCATCACCCAAGCTTTTTTCCTTTTTCCGAGAGCCAAAATACTCATTACAAATCTGCACTCTTTGTTCGAAATCTCCTGCTTCAAAAACAGCATTTATAAATTTAGAGTCTAGTGTGCAGCCTAATTCAACATTAACAAACGGTTGTTGAATAATTTGTTTTAATGCGCAATTGTATTGAATAACTGTTTGTTTTGGATTTAGACGAACACCAAAATATTTACCTTTTGGGGTAAATGAATAAATTTCACGTGTAGTCGGGGTATTCCCTAAGACAACCTTTTGATCTTTTCCCATGTAAAACATTAAATCTTGGCAAGCATCAGGAATGACATGAATATCACTATTACTGTCTATTGGTTCAAACTCATAATAAAATAGTATATCCTGGTTTAACTCACTGTTTGGAGTCAGTTCTCTATAAGAATACGTTTTTTGGACCAATTCAGGTTGTATTGGATAATAGCTACTCAATAAGCCGCCCCCCTCACTTCACTCTTAGGTAAAATTAAAAGAATCCTTGCGCCTGTTCATTGTAACTAGCTAAAACACATTTAGTCGATTGATACGATTCTAAAGCTTTTGAATGATTTTCTCGACCGAAGCCTGACTTTTTGTAGCCTCCAAATGCTGCACCAGCAGGGTATTGATGATACGTATTTATAAAAACACGTCCCGCTTGGATCTCTCGACTTGCTTTATAGGTAATGTTTGTATTACGTGACCATACAGCTGCCCCTAACCCATACATAGTATCATTTGCAATTTCAATTGCTTCCTCGAAGGTTTTAAACGTAGTCACTGCCAATACAGGACCGAAAATTTCTTCTTGGAAAATACGCATTTTGTTATTGCCTTTAAAAATAGTTGGTTTAATAAAATACCCATCTAAATTATCAAGGCGATTTTCGGCGCCACCGATTAAACATTCTGCGCCATCTTGTTTGGCAATTTCAAAATAAGAAAGAATTTTTTTATGTTGTTCTTCTGAAGCCTGTGCACCCATCATTGTTTCAAGATCGAATGGATCACCAACTTTAATTTGCTTTACTCGTTCAATAGCTTTTTCCATGAAACGATCATAAATAGACTCATGGATCAAGGCTCTAGATGGACAAGTGCAAACTTCACCTTGATTTAAAGCAAACATAACTAATCCTTCAATCGCCTTATCTAGATATCCGTCATCAGCATCCATGACATCTTCAAAGAAGATATTAGGAGATTTTCCACCTAACTCTAGTGTAACAGGGATTAGATTCTCAGATGCATATTTCATAATTAGTTTGCCGACAGCTGTAGAACCCGTAAAGGCCACTTTCGCAATACGTGGACTTGAAGCTAACTCTTTCCCAGCCTCTACACCAAAACCATTAATGATATTTAGTACACCTTTTGGTAATAGGTCTTGAATAAGCTCAACTACGTATAAGAATGATACCGGCGTTTGTTCTGCTAATTTTAATACAACACTATTTCCAGCAGCAAGTGCTGGCGCCAATTTCCAAGCCGCCATTAGAATAGGAAAGTTCCATGGGATGATTTGGCCTACTACACCAATAGGTTCTTGGTAATGATAAGCTACCGTATCCTCATCAAAAGGTGTCATTTGCCCTTGTTGGGCGCGAATGGCACTTGCAAAATAGCGGAAATTATCAATTGCCAATGGAATATCAGCATACATAGTTTCACGAATCGCTTTCCCATTATCCCAAGTTTCTACCTTTGCAATTTTTTCAAGGTTTTCTTCCATACGATCAGCAATGGCTAGTAAAATACGTGCCCGTTCTGCTACGGGTGTTTTCCCCCAAGTTTTTTGGGCTTCATGAGCGGCATCTAATGCTAACTCTACATCTTCTTTTGATGATCGAGCTACACGTGTAAATACTTCTTTCGTGATAGGCGTACTATTATCGAAATACTCTCCATTTACAGGCGCTACCCATTCACCACCGATAAAATTGTCATATTTCTTTTTGAATTGAATACCAGATTCTTCAATATTCGGTTTAACATTTACCTTTACCATAATTATCGACCCCTTTAATGATGATTATGATGCTGCTGTTCTTCTTTTACAGGTACCTCTTTTTGAATATCAAAACTACTTACTACTAATACACAAATCATTAAACCAGCCACAATGTAAATATGCTTTGGAATGGCTTTTATAAAGATAGGAAACATCTCACGATTCCATACACCGATAGAAATGATTGCACTTACAATAAACATCATTGTAAAGAAAATAATGCTTAACGTTAAATATTGGGTAGTCATTAATGTTAGCATCGCGCCCATCATTGCTCCCATAAAACTAGATCCTACACTTTCCATGAATAGATGCATTGGTAAGCCTATTGACAGCAAATAGCCTAAAGCAATAGAAATAATAATAGATGCTATTGCACCTAGTACCATATCGGGAAGCCAGGTAGCCATATTCATCCCAACAGCAGTACTCATTGTCATAGAAATCAGCATTATACAGCACTTGGCCATGCCTTGATCAGCAAAACGCTGCTTTAGTAAACGGTTCGTGATTACCGTAAAAGTAACAATCACCAACATGCTTAGGAATGGTAGCATATAAACACTCCTTTAAGAGTTTTATTGTATATGACAAGACGAAGTTGTGTGACACTTCTTGTCCGGTCTAGGAACGTCTATTGCCGGGTTTCGATCAAAGAATCCAACCGGTTTTAATTGGAAGTTGATATATGCAGTTGGCATTACAGGCCAATCTTCAGGGCGCGGAATATGATGATGGCCCATTGTGTACCAAACGACGATATCTTCATCATCAATTGAACGGTTTTTCTCAACGTATTTTGGAAGTCCATCTCCTCCAGCATGTTGATTTGGATACATACCTGTTGCATATTTTTCATTTTCATCAAATTGCGTAACGTGTAAATGGTGTTTAAGGAAACCAGCACGTTTCATAACACTTGATTCTTCATGAGCAAATGGGAAGCAATTTTCACCAGGCAAAATTTTATATCCAACAGGTTGATTCACTCGGTTAAGTGAGTTTTTATTAATAATTTTCCAAGTACGCTGTGTTTTTAAATCTAAATTACGTAACGCTTCCTTCTCCGTTTTAAAGATACGTGAAAGAGGATAGAAACCATTACTATTCGGATTGTGTTCCCCCAATGTTTCTGATACTGTTTCTGTTTCAACTACTGAATTATTTTCACCGTCTAACATCGTATCAAGTCGGAAATTAAAGAAGTGTTGATGATGTGATGCGTTTAATCCTGGAGAAATCTCAGATCCATATTTCGTTTGGATGCCATTTTCACATGTACCAGTGCTTAAAATACCCGTTAGCTTGACTTCAGCTTCAATCGTACCGTCTTGGTAGAAACTCCAATAGAAGCCGTAATCATAATTTCCAACTGTACAGAAGAATGAAATCACTAGTCGACGTGAACGCCTTACCTCTACATGGCCTGTACGCCAATCTGTATGTTTCCAACCAATCCCGTAATCTTCTTCGTGTAAGCAAATCGCATTTTTGATCGTGCGCGCATTTCCTTTAACATCAGCTACAACGCCATCAAAGTATTGAATTTCGCCTAAGCAGTCGCAACCAAGCTCTAACGAATTGGCTAATTGACCCATTCCATATTCACCAGCATCAAAGGCATTTTGTGTGTTATGCGAAAATGTTGGTTCACCATAAGGGACAACCATTTCTGATAAAGCTGCACGATAAAGAACCGGACGATCCTTGCCTTTGTCATGGTAATTAATTGTGTATAATACAAGGCCTTCACGTGGTGTAAATCCATAGCGGAAACTCCACTTTTGCCATTTGATCAAATTACCTTCAATTGTAAAGCTTGGACCTTCAGGTTGAATGATTTCCAATGGTTTTAAGTCATTTCTAAACACTATTGATTCATCAACTTCAGGATGGTAATTACCTGATGTCGTTGGAATTGGACGTACCCCGTGATCTTCTACTTTGTAAACTTCCATTTTGTTTAGGTCTACATACGTTACAATACCTGTTAAAGGGTAAGCATATCCGTTATCTTCTAGTGATTGTTTTTGCCAACAAATCGCACGAAGTAAACGTTTACCTTCAAGTTCCTGAACACCAAAATTCCCTGCTGACCACGGATCCACCATAATTAAATCAGGATTGTCAATGCCACGTTTCTGTAAAGCTGCTACAAAATCAGGGTGGCTCTTTACTAATTCCTCACATTGCTCAAACTCCTCTAAGGCTACATTTGGTTGTACGCCAGGAATATATTCGTAGGAATCAACTTTTTCTGAAGTTAAATTTACAACTGTTTCAAATGTTTTCAATTCTTTATCATCTAAAATCACTAAAAATACTCGGCGATCTACAGTATTACCTGGTTTGTAATTTAGTACTTCTGATTTTTTAGGTTCATGTAACATCACCGACATAAATCGTACATGTTCAGACAACTGTTGCTGTTCCTTGACTATTTGAACAGCTTTTTCAATTTCTATTTCAGATAATGGTGATAATGGGTGGCTTAGCTCAACGTTTGGATTAACCTTTACTGACATTGTATCAACCCCTTATAATTTGTTCTCTTTAATTATAATCAGAAAATTCAGTGAAGTGATTGTAAATAACGGCATTTTTATAGATAAGTTATTTTCAGCTAAAAATATATAATGTTTTCTACTCTAAGTATTATTTATGCTAATCAAACTATTTTTAGTTCTCTTCTGAAGACCACCATTTAGACTGCCTTCCATCTTGCCATAGCAAATTGTTTTTGTTGTAAAAAAAACAGCTAAGCACCTATTTGCTTAGCTGAGTTTATAGTATAATTATGCCTTAATTCTTCCCATGACAATCGTATTATAATAGTTGCCATCTGAAAGGAGTTTATCATTTTTTAAAACGCCTTCAACTTCAAAGCCAAGTTTCTTATAGAGCAAAATTGCTTTGTCATTTGTCTCTATAACATGTAAAGACATTTTTTTAATATCATTAGCGTCAGCCCATTCTATCGAAGTATTTAAAAAATTTTTGCCTATTCCATAGCGCCAAAACTCCTTCAATACACCTACACCAAATTCTACTTTATGAGCAATTCTTTTTAATGGTGATCCCGCACATCTTGAAAATCCGACAATGCGATTATCGACTACTGCCACTAAACACAAATTTCTTGGACTTTCAGTGTCTTCCTTAATAATCGCTTCAAAACCTATCGTATCGATAAAGCCTTCCCCTTGTTCTCTATCGAAGTTTTCCGTTTCTCCATCAAGTTGTAGCCTTAAAGCTGATAATGCTTGGGCATCTTCGAGATTGGCAGATCTAATAATATAATGAAGTTCATTGACAATAAATTTTTGACTGTTTATGAGCATTATTGAAACCTCTTTTACGTAGTTTTTAAAAAAGTAATTGGCTGAATTTTCACGAATCGATTGTGCCATACGGACTCGTGGTGCTTAATAATTTGCTCTGCATTTAATACACGACTATGTAGTGTGGTATGTGCACCTTCAACTAAAATATTATGATGGTATCCATGGCTGTAAGCATTGCGAATGGTCGTATCAAGGCAAAATTCTGTTTGAGCACCAGCGAAAATAAGCTGCTCAATTTGTTGTTCTTGTAAGTATTGCGCTAATTCCGTTTGATAGAATGCATCCCAAGTTGTTTTTTGAATCACTTTATCTTCAGTTTGTCGCAGAAGTCCATGATATAGATCCCAGCCTGGCTTACCAAATGCAAATTCGTCATCCTTATTTGAATCCGTATGTTGGATGAAAATAATAGGAACTTCACTATTACGTCCCCAAGTTATTAACATATTAATATTATCTAACACTTTTTCATAATCAAATAAATAGTTTTCACTATCCAAAAAGAATGCTTCCTGCATATCCACGATAATTAATGCCTGCTTCATATAGTGCTCCTTTAGAATCTGACTTTAATTATCTAATTGTACATAAATTTATTTTCCATTTAAAGAGAATTATGAGGGATGAATAGCGCATCACCATAGCGTGTGGCTGATTTCCGTTCCGACTATATACTTTCTTGAGAGCGTCTGATGAGCCGCATCCTTTCTAAAGCATATACTAAGTTAAAATAAAACCCCCTCCACAGCACGATGCCATGAAGGGGTAATACAACATTTTATTCCATTAATTCTTCGACAAATTCAACTGGTACATATGTTTTCGCTGGTTCTAATAAAGCTGGTGCTACTTTAAAATAACGAAGTGCTTTATTATAGCCATATTCTTTTTGACCACGTGTAATTGTATAAGATACTGCGCCTTTAGAGATAATAGCGCCTTTTCCTGTTGATTCTACTTTAAAGCCTAACTCTTCGGCAATTAAACGTAATGGTACCATTTTAGTACCTTCAACCTCATAAAAGTCATTGTTAATAATTTCTTGTACAGCAGCTTTTGACGGATCTACTTCACCTTGTTCCTGTGCAATCGTATCTAAAACGACAACTTTTGAAGGTGGAGTTTGTGCTGGAATACTCATTGTTGTAATTGTGTAGAACACTAGTAAATGTTGCTCTGCTAAATCTTTAGCTTTTACTTTTTTACCAGATAGGCTAAGTAATTCTGTTTCTTTGCCAACATTTAGCTTTAACGTGTTATCAGTATTCACCAACTCTTTATTGAAATAATCTACTTCTACAATTCCCATTTCTTTTGTTTCAACAATAATTACTTCTGGGTTATATTGTGGAGGATAGATCATAAGCATTGGCTTATTTGCATACGTGTAAGCTGTTACTTGATCACCCTTTTGTAGTTTAACTTCTTTACCTATATTATCGAAAACTAGTGTCTCGTCATTTACGACAAAAACATTTGTATTTTCGTTCTCTTTCACAGTGTAATAGGTTGCATCCTCACGCTTTTCAACACTCTCAATTGTTCCAGCTATTTTAATAAAAGTTGGTTGAACTTCTGGATTTTGCTCCTTATTATCAGTAGCATTCGTCACAACTGCTTCTCCTTCGTTTGCTGATGCGGTTGGAGCTACTACAGCGCCCCCGATTAATAATGCTGACATGGCAAATGGTACGACTTTCTTCATTTTCATAAAAAAGCATCTCCTTCATTTCACGAATTCATAGAAGTAGTCGATTATAAAAGAAAAAGGTTACAGCCTTGCCAACTTTTTTAGAGGAATGCTAAAAAAGCCGAGATTCTTATACAACGAAGAATCTCGGCTTTTACTTATATTGTTTGTATTAATTTGCGGATATTTCCTTCCCTTCCGCGGGTTTTTGCTCTTCTTCCGCAGGTATTTCCCCCTCGCGCGGGTATTCGCCTTTCTTCCGCGGGTATTCACCTTCCTTCCGCGGGTATTTCCTTCCCTTCCGCGGATATTCGCTCCCCTTCCGCGGGTATTTGCCTTCCCCCGCGCGGGTATTCGCTTTCCTTCCGCGGGTATTCGCCTTCCTTCCGCGGATATTCTTCCCTCGCGCGGGTATTTGCCTTCCCTCGCGCGGGTATTCGCCTTCCTTCCGCGGGTATTCGCTTCCCTTCCGCGGGTATTCTTCCCTCGCGCGGGTATTCGCTCCCCTTCCGCGGGTATTCACCTTCCTTCCGCGGATATTCTTCCCTCGCGCGGGTATTCGCTTTCCTTCCGCGGGTATTTGCCTTCCCTCGCGCGGGTATTCGCTTTCCTTCCGCGGGTATTTCCCCTCGCGCGGGTATTCGCCTTCCTTCCGCGGGTATTCGCTTTCCTTCCGCGGGTATTTCCCCCACGCGCGGGTATTTGCCTTCCTTTCGCGGTATTCTTCCCCCGCGCGGGTATTCACCCTCCCTCCGCGGGTATTTCTTTTAATCTAGTATTACACGCATTCCATACAGATTTAATACATGAATTGAAGTAGGTTGAGTATTCGCTGTAAAAAGTATTCACGTTCATTTTGCTTTGTTCGTATATCCAAAGCCATATCGGGGAGATCGGTTATGACTCCATTGACATTTTTCCGAATAAAATCATGTAATGACCGATTATTATTCAATGTCCATACGAACAAGTCAATTTTTTGCTGCTTCATCTCTGAGATTAGCTGGTCTGTTACCCATGCTTCCTCTAGTGAAATGAAATCAACGGTTTCATCCATCGGCCCGATATTTAATGCATAGACAACTCCAACACGTAAGTTCGGTGCCAATTTTTTTATTTGTGACATCATTTGTGGATCTGAAGATTGCACATAATACTTATCAAGGACTTTGTAAGCTTTTAGTTTTTTTACTAACTTGGGCAATACGTCTTCTGTTTCTTTACCATGTACTTTTAGTTCAATTAGTAAGGATACATTTAGGGCTTTTGCTATTTCAATAAAATCATCCAATGAAGAAATTTTGTCGTTAAAGCCATTAGCATGAATTGTTAACGTCTTCAATTCACCGAGCGTCATATTGGCGATAACACCATTTTTACCTGTGAGTCTTCTTAATGTTTGATCATGAAATACTACGAATTGTCCATCAACGGTTTGTTGAATATCGATCTCGATTAAATCTGCACCCGAACTTGCTGCACTGACAAGTCCGCTGATTGTATTTTCCACATTTCCCTTCGTGTAGCCCCGATGTGCAATAATTTTTGTATCTTGTGCATAGACACTTTTCTCTAATGAAATACCATTCATCACACTTAATGCGATGAAAACAACCAAAATGATGAAAGTTAACGGTTTATAGTTTCTTTTTCTAAATTTCGGTGTAAATCGCGATCTGCCTAAAATAGGCGTTTTATAGGTAATCGCCACCATTACTTGTGAAATCATTGCTTGCAGTAAACTAAATAACATTCCAAACACCATTTCTAAAAAAGCAAGAGTAATCGCTGCTGTTACAAGTGCGGTGCTCGGAATCAAACGCTCCAACAAATATAATGGAAAAGTACTTATTATCGTAATGCCAAGCATCACAAGTAAATGAACTATAATAAGCGTGAATATTAATCCAAGGAGGCCCAACAAGCCGCGCTTTGAAAAGCGCCAGCTTTGTATGAATGATCGAAGTAATGATATTTTTGGCTGGATTGTAAAAATCGGCATTGTCAAAATGCTACGTATCCCTACTATAACTAAAAGTATTGTTATAGCCGCATAGAGTAAACGACCAGAACGACTGCTCATGATATCATCTGTCAAAATATGTGGAAGGGAAAAGGTTTGTGTGAATGTTAGCGGAAGTATCAATGAAGTTAATGGCAATAAAAGTGCAATATAAATAATTAAAAAAATGACTTGAATACTAAAAAAGGAAAGCATCTTACGATTGAGTTGCTGCCATATGTGTTGAAATCGATAGCGAGTACCTCTTTGTTGATGAAAGGCCATTATAAAAAGAAAGCCCATTTCATAATAAATAAATAGCAAAATGAGCATTATCAAAAGAATGATCATCAAGATGACAAAGGGATGCCCCACAAAACTTTGAATATTTTGCTCAGTTATTTGTGTGTACCCGGTAACTCGTAGCATTAGCTTAAATACGATAGCTGTTACTGGAACAATTAATAAAAACTGAAATAATTTAATCAGTGCGAAAACTTGTATATAATCAAAGCGATACTTATAAATATTGTAGACGGCTTGGCGCATCACTTGTCCTGTTTTGTGCATTTACTCACCCCAGTCATACCTATCGTATCCCCTATCTTAAGCATCTTTACGATTTTTATAAACTCTTCCTTACAGGATATGTAAAGCCATTTATGTTAAATTACTTGAGCTCTTAAAATACAATTTGTCCCATATAATATGCGAGTAAAAATGATAAGATTTCTGTATTTATAGTAGTGTCTAAAAATTTTTTTGAAACTTTTTTGTATGTCACTCAGTAAATAATAAAATCGATACAATTTAAGGGGGCTAATAATTATGATACATACGATTTTTAACTTTAGAGATCTTATTAGTACAACTGTACTTCTTGTATGTTTCCTCGCCATATTTTTCGTGATGATTAATATGATTAAAAAAATGAAATCGACAGCTCCTCTACCTCCTGAAGAAACTCTTCAACAAAAAGTAGACGATTTAACAACACGGGTGAAAGCGTTAGAGCATCGAGTGGAAAACTTATCAGAAAAACAATAGCGCTTAAAAAAATATTTGTTAAATGAAAAAACGCTGTAAAGTTTATCCTTTACAGCGTTTTTCATAAACGATACGGCCATCCACAACCGTATATGCCACTTTTACTTGTGGAATATTTTCAATAGCTATCGTAAAAAGATCCTCTTCTAATATAGTGAAATCTGCTGTATAGCCTTTTTCAATCTTACCTCGAATATCGTCTTGGGCTATTATTTGTGCAGCTCCTACAGTATAGAGTTGTACTGCCTCAAAACGTGATATTTTCTCCTCTGGTCCGTAGCCGTTATGAGATTCTCCAAAATTCCGTCTTGTGACTGCCGCGTATATTCCGTGTAAGGGGTTTGGTACTTCAATCGGGGCATCACTGCCACCTGCAACAACTAATCCGCTAGCAAGTAGTGATTTTAATGGGTGCAAGCCTTTTGTTCGTTCCTCCCCTAGCCTAGCTAGTTCTGCCGTATACTCGCCCTGCACAAATTGCGGCTGCATATCCACAGCGACTGGCAACGCAGCAAGTTTTTCTACTATCCCTTCGTCCACTAAGCTACAATGAATAACACGATCTAATTGACCTTCTTGGGGCGGATAGGTAGCAAATACGTTTAAAATTGTTTCGATGGCTAAATCCCCAATGGCATGCACGGCCACTGTTTGTCCATGCTGTCGTGCAAGTTGAACATATTGCTCTAATTGTTCTGTTGAATGGACAAGCATACCGTAATTGCCTGGCTCATCACAGTATGGTTCTCGTAAGGCTGCAGTACGTCCTCCAAAGGCACCATCGATAAAGATCTTCATTGCACCAAACTCTAAATACGGAGAAGATGTTTCTTCCATCTTAGTTACTTCCTTAAATACTGTGTGGTGCTGTAATAAATGAACTTTAAACGATTGCCTTGCCTCGACAATCTTTCGAAAAGCATTTATTGGTTGAATCGGTGGCCCGTAATAGCTTAAATCTTCAGAATGACCACCCACTAAGCCATATGATTGCAAGGATATTACCGCCTTCTCAAGCGCATCCTCGATATATTCGGGCGTAATATGAGGCATATGGTTAACAATCATATACAATGCTGCATCCTTTAAGACGCCTGTTAGCTGACCATCTACTTTTTCAATGACGCCACCTTCTGGTGATGGTGTATCGTTTGTTATTCCTGCAAATGCCATTGCCTTGGAATTTGCCAAAATTAAATGATGGCAACTACGCTTAATTATTAAATGTGCTTCCCCTAAAGCATCGAGTTCCGATAATGTTGGGAAAATAGGAACTTTAAACTGTGTCTCATTAAGTCCTATCGCAATTACCCATTGATCTGCGGGAACTTCCAGCATCCTTTCACGAATAATGGCCAGTAGCTCATCCTTACTTCTGACGTTCGATACATCAATATGCTTTAATTTTTCCCCGTATCCAATAATATGTAAATGACTATCGACAAAGCCTGGATACATCACATTCCCTTGTAAATGTTTAATAGAAGTAGCTTGTGGCGACAAGCTCTCTACTGAGCCTGTCGCCACAATTTTTCCTTCTTTAACTAGGACTGCTTCAACTGTTTCGCCAACTTGTGCCATCGTGTAAATTTTTCCACCTGTCCATAACGTTGCCAAAACAATTCCTCCTATGCAATCAGTTCTAATCAATTATGCTTCGGTATAATTGCGACCGAAGGCATTGGGCCAACGTGATGTTGGTCACTCAGTCGTGTGTCGCTGTCGCTTCGCTTTCACACAGATAAATTGCCACAGGACGTGGCGTTCTTAGACTGAGTTCCTCTGTTCAGCACGAGTTTGGACCACGTTAAAAGAAATTAAATGTGCTCGCTCTAGACGACTACGAACAATTACGCCAAACCATCCTGCCATAACGGCTTTCACAATACCTACTATAATAAACGGTGCCGCACCACCCATAAATGCAGCTGTCCAAGTTAAATCTCCAACGATTTTTAACCAAGTCGTTCCAAATGCCAATGTCACAACCATCCCAATGATGTTCGAAGTAATAGCATGGAAAATTGTAACTCCGAATTTATCTAAATATAAGCCCATAATGATTGCTGTGACAAGGAATCCGACAATATAGCCACCTGTAGGGCCAACTAAAATCGCAAATCCTCCTGACATACCACTAAATACTGGAATACCTGCCGCTCCAAGCAAAATATATATCAATACTGACAACGTTCCAAGTTTTGTCCCTAAAATCGTTACGACTAATCCTACTGCTAATGTTTGTCCTGTTATTGGAATAAGTGGTAACGGTATCGTTACTTGTGCAAGAACAGCAATAATCGCTGCACCAAATGCCGCTAACACATAATTATATGTACTACTCTTTTTCAAACTAAATTTCCTCCCCTTGTGCGTTAACTATAGATGAAAATAAGTTAACACAAACATAAAGCAAATGAAAACTGTTGTCAATCTATTTCGAAAAATTGCTATAAAAAAAGAAATTACTATAGTAAACTAGCAATTTCTTATCATATGTCTTCATGTAATTTAAATAAATCAGGAACTATTTGATAAGAATATCACACCAACTAAAATCAAAATCCAAAAATGCTTATTAAAAAATGTGTAAATATAATTAGTCACATATATTATTGAATGTACGATTCGTTAACATTCTACAATTAATATTGGTTTTTTGACTATAATTAGTCAATTCGGATAAAAATCATTCGGAAAAAGACCCGTATTTTGAAAATGAAGGATAGGTATCTCAGTCTCCAATCGTGTGCAAGCAAGTGCCAGCATACTTATAGTTGGAAGAATGCGCATTGTAACATTTTGGTTTATATGGTAACATACTTAAGTATTTTTCCATTATTAAGGAGGCAAGTTATGTTACGCACTGGAATCATTCTTTTAATTTTAGGTTTAGGGGCATTTATTCTGCCGCAATTCGGTCTACAATTCAAATTATTTACAGTTTTTAACGACATTTTTGGCGGAGGCGAAACCTATGTCGAAATTGCTCTTGCAGGTATAGGCGCCGTCCTAGTATGCATTCATTTATTTAAAGGAAAGAAGGACAAGTCGTCCGCAGCATAAGAACATGTGATTTTTGGGAGGAAGATATTTTGAAATCGTTAATTGCAAGACTATTAAAATCAGTAACTGCTATGACTTTAATTATGATGGTGTGTGCGGTTCCCGCATTCGCCGAAGAAGAGCTAAATTGGGTCGAAGGTGGACAGAAAGTTGACGTGGGGACAAATTTAGCGGAACTGGAGTTAGACAGTGATTTTATTTTTCTGAATGCCGAAGATACGAAAAAGTACCTAACGCAGGGCGGAATGGAGCCGAGCGGGTCAGAAATCGGCGTGGTTTTTCCAAAGGATGAAACTCAGACTTGGGCCGTTTATTTCGAATATGACGAATCTGGATATATAGAAGACGACGAAAAAGCGGAAATCGATGCTGATGCCTTGTTGGAAAGCTACAAAGAAGGTACTGAAGAAATGAATAAGGAGTTAAGCCCTGAAAATCAGTTATTCGTTGACAAATGGGATGTTGCTCCATTCTACGACAACCAATTACATAGTTTGTCGTGGTCTTTATTAGCCCATGATAATCAGAACAATGGTGTTATTAACTACAATGTGCGAATTCTATCCCGTGAAGGCTATATCTCGGCGATACTAGTCTCAGATCCGGCAAATTTGCAGGCAGATCGTATAGTGTTTAACAACAAGATCCTGTCGCAGTTTAACTTAAAGAAGGGTCAGCGCTATGAGGATTTTGACAAAAAAACCGATAAGGTAGCTGATTTCGGCTTAACAGGATTAATTCTTGGAGGTGCGGGTCTAGCAGTTGCCAAAAAAGCGGGCTTTTTTGCTGTACTCCTCCCTCTATTGAAGAAGTTCGGGATCATAATTGTGCTGGCTGTCGGTGCGATTTGGGGCTTTATTCGTAAAAGAATGGGATTGAAGAAAGAGCAACCGGAGCAACCTGAACATTCGGAAGAACTACCGACACAAGTAGAGCAATCGGAGCAACCTGCTCAGGACCAGGACAAGGACCAAGAGATTGACAAGCAGAAAGTTTAATTTGCATGAGAAATAACCGCTAAACGTTTCGCGAATGTGGTTAAAAATAGGAATAATTAAAGCCCCTCCTAATCACTCGTTAGCCGAGTGATATAGGAGGGGCTTTTCATATCGGTATTCATTTAAAGAAGTGCCTTATAGCCAAAACCGTAGCGAATATTGTATCCTCTCACCCGTTGTCAATCTAATCTAATAAAAAAGAAATTGCTATAGTGAACTAGCAATTTCTCTATACAAATTACCAAAGCGGATCGTTGATAGGATCATCTTCTTGTAAATCAAATACATATGGTGCTAGTAGTCGATAATAAATAAGAACACCCGCCATAAAGAAAATAGTCCCAATAGAAATATTATTAAAAATCATATGCATAAATACCATAAGTGGAATCGGGAACGTTAAAATACCACCCATTTTCATTGATTTTTTTGTGCGATATTGTTTTTTCCCACAATAAGGACATTCGATTTGTCCATTTTTCCGGTACATTTTTCGAGCTTGCTTCTCTGACCAAGTTTCCCCACACTCAATGCACACCGGTAGGCCATAGCCTTTCTTGATTAACACACCTTTCACAATCAAAGCAATCCCTATCAAGAAGCTAAAAAGCAATATACCTTTTACAAATTCGTTTTGTAAAATTGTCCATAGGCTCCATGTATCCGCTTCTTGCTGTACACTAGCTGCCTGATGACTACTTGAATGTTTATTCTGCGATAATAAATAACTAAAACCAATGGCCAACATCGTAAACGTCGCAAGCACCACACGATATTGCCACGGACTGCTTCTTCTTTGTTTCGTTTTACTACGTGCTTTCTGAGCAATAGCCTGTTTTTTTTCATCTGTAAGCTTTACTTCATGAAGCTCTTTTAGCATATCTTCTTTAAATTGATTCATGGCGTAACACCTCCCAATCATAATCACCGATTGCTGTTGCAAGTTGCTTTCTAGCACGCTGTAATCTTGTACGTATTGTTGCTTCTGGACAACATACGAGCTGTGCAATTTCAACTGTCGTCATATCCTCAAAATAATAGAGAATCAATACTTCCCTATAGGCCACAGATAATGTAAACAAAGCTTCTACTAGCTCTCGTTTTGTGGATTTAGCAAGATATTCTTTTTCAGGCGTGACTGCTGTCGTACGTCCTGTTATTTTTTCAAAGAGTGTCAATCGTTTACTTTTCCAGCTGCGCAAATAATCATGGCTTCGATTGACCGTCATTTTCACTAAATATGTACGTAATGATGCTTCTTGACGAAATTGCTCCTGCTTTTGATAAAAGGCGATAAACACGTCTTGCACAATGTCCTCAGCTGTTGCTTCATTTTTCACATATAAATAAGCAACCTTTAGTAAATAATCACCGTGCTCTGCAATAATATTTTCGATATCCATCGTTGTCCTCACCTTCTTTCTAAACTACTGACGGACGCCGCTTCATTTCCGATTCACTTTTTTTAAAAATTTTTTCAAAAGAAAAGAATCTGCGAAACTCCAACGACTATACGTTGGAATGAAGCAGATCCTTTTTGATTGATACTAAATATTTGCACTTACACGCCAGTACCCATCATCTAACTTGTTTAATTACGATTCCCCGCACCACTATATTGATTAAAAACAGTGCTTTGGTTACGACCATTGCGCTTTGACGTATATAGTGCTTTGTCCGCATTATGGATCAGCTCCTCAACAGTGGCAATCTGACCTTGTTTATTCGTACTGACGCCAATACTAAATTCCAACTGAACGGTCTCATCATTAATTGTTAAGGACATAGAGTTTAATGTTTGATAGAGATTTTCCGTTATCGTTTGAATAGATTCACCCTCCGGTAATTGACTAAGAACAATAAACTCATCTCCGCCAAAGCGAGCAACAATCGACTCAAATGATTGAAAATAATCCTTTAATGTAGTTGCAGTAATCGTTAAAGCATCATCACCAAATAAATGACCATTAGCATCATTAATTTCTTTAAAATGGTCTAAATCAATCATCATTAATGCTAATTGCTGATTTTCTACCGAAGCTTTCTCCAGCATTTTTTCTGCATTCTCATCAAAATAACGTCGATTATAAATATTCGTTAATGGATCAACGTAAGAAGTTTTTTCAAAACGTTTTTTCTGGTCATTATACTCCATCTCAAATAACAAATGAGTATAATTTTCCCTTTGCATTTCCAATAGAATGTTAATATATTCCTTTTGTATCGAGCACAATACAAGCTTATTACCTTGTTCTTCTATTAGCTTCACTAAAGAATTATAAATAGTTTGAAGCATAGACAAATCATTATTTTGTAAGGCATAGTGCTTCGACTTTTGATACAAATCAATGGCCTCGCCAATGCGCCCCTGTTTTTCACAGAGCAATGCATAGGCATTCATAACCTCCAATTGTAACTTGGAGTAAGGTGGTTTCTTAATCGTCACTAGCAATTCTTGCAATAATTCATCTGCTTCATCAAATTCCTCCAAGCAAATTTGTGCAACAGCTAAGTTTATTTTTGAATAAATAATCCCTGAATAAGGATTTTCATGCTTTGTTTCAAAATAATTGGCATAGTATAAGCTCTTTAATGCAAAATCCTTCGCTTTTTGAGAGTTCCCTAAAGAGTTTTCTAAGTCGCTTAAATTATTATAAATTTTCCCTATGCTATCTGTATGTTGAATACGTTCAGCAATCTCTAGTCCCTTGATCATAAACTCTTTCGATTTCTTTATATGGCCGAATGTCCCCCAATAAATGGATGCTAAAATATAATGATGGATTAAATCGATATCATCGCCATATTGGAAGGTTAATTCTCGATATTGCTCTAGCACACTAATGGATACTTGCAAATCACCTGTTTGAAAATAGCTTGCACAGCTATAGCGTAATAACAGGATTGCTTTTTTATACATACCAAGCTCAATAGCACTTTCAATTGCGGCACTACTTAATTCTATATATTCTATAAAGCGATTCGCTTCATACAATTCATTGAGCGTAATCCATAATTCTTCAAACTCCTGTGTGTTCATACCGCCCCTCCTTAAAGTAACCCTACTTCTTTAATACTATCTTTATGTGCCAAATATTACAATTCCTCAGACTCATTTATTTTCAAATTTATGAGTAAAATTAACCTCAAAATCCCATTCAGTGATTCATTTATCCTAAAAAGTTGTGATTCCTTTTGTAAAATGACTCTTTTTATAGGGGGAATATTAAAGATACCATAATTTTCCGTTAAATAAAAAAAACAGCCTCTTCTCGAAAGAGACTTGAAGAAGGTGTGGATGGCTAGATATGTGTGGATCATCATCATAATATGTGGTTGATTTCCATTCCGGCTAGCTACTTTCCTGGGAGCTTCGGGGCAACAGATGTTTTTTTGTGCGAAAGCGTAGCGGCAGCAACATGAGAGTTAGTCACCAAGCTGCAATCACAGGACTTGATATCTTTAGCCTTCGTTCCTCTCCCCGCTTCGCTTGCGCTCCAAATACTCATCTGTGACACTAATATTCCCACCGGGTCGCCCAGCCTCCAATCAAAATACTCAGGACGTAAACAAATGTTAAACTAATCGCAAAAATCAATTATTCTTCATCACAAAAAGATTTCAAAGAAATCAAACCTCGTCATAAAGAAAGCGCTCCCAAAAAGTCCAAATGGTAAGGTCCGCCGATTATATTATCATAACGTTTAATGTAAAGATTCTTCAATACTTAAAAGCTTCTTTAACTCTACTGACCTTTCATTATTTAGATGTACCATACCATAACCTACTTTATACAAATCAAGTGATTGACCGGAACTATCCCAGATATCTACACGAACTCCATCTAGTATAAATGAATAATCTGGAGGGTATCCAATATTTTCAACAGGCTGCCACTCTGTTTGTCGAAAGAATTGCATGACTTCCTGTTCGTTTTGAACGTTGAGCATAGTCGTTACTGTTGGTTCAACAATTTCCACATTGTTTAATACGCCGTAATTTGTGACTCTACCATATTCATCAATTGACTCACTCCTATTTGATTCTATACTGACATAATCTCCTTGCTTTACCGGGAAACCATCCAAAACCGGATACCAAGTTGCTTGTGGGTACTTTTTCATAATTTGCTCTTGCGATAATTTTTCTAAGTCCTCAGGAATAGCCTTTTCAACAAATAGAAAGGCATTGGATTCTACTTTTATGACTGTTCCCTCATACTTAATTCCATGTGAATTACTTGAATAATTCTTGATTCCTTTTTGCTCCTTTATCGCTTTTACCTGATCTGCAAAATGCTTATCAAAATAGCGGATAGCATCCTGAGCGGCTATTTCTTGTACTATACCGTTTGGGAGAGTAGGATACTTTCCTCGGTAAAAGGAATCCAGCTTTTTTTGAGCTGTATACATCGGTAACAAAGGCTCCACATATGTTTTAAAGTAGTTCTTGATTCCCTTCTCTTTTAAAAGCTTCGCATATTCAGGTGATTGTTGTAACATAAAAAGCTCGTCATAATGCTCCTTCCTTACCGCCTTTAGTTCTGCGTCAGAATATTGGAGACTAAGTGACTTCGCATAATAATAAGTGGCAACTACCTTCTTGTAGCGCTCTATTGCCTCTTTTGTATAAAATTCCTCGTCTTGTTTGCCCCAATTAATGCGCATTATATTTTCAAAATGGGTAAGCTGTGTATCGTTAAACATAATTGCAGATTGTTTCGTCTCCTTATTCAGTAGCTGCACCATAACAAATCCAACGAAGCAAAACGTGACAATCACTGTTAAAAGCGCGAAACGAATGGGCTTTTTAGCTTTGACATCTCGCTGCTGTAAGACACGATTTTTAACACGCTCTTTACTCTCTACCATATCCCCTGCCACTTTCACCAACTCTTTTTGCCATTCATTCATGTCCAAGCACCTCCCATTCCTCCAGCTTTAATTGAGACTTTAAAGCTTCTCTTGCCCTTTTTAACCTTGTTTTAACAGTGTTTTCTACAATACCTAGAACTTGTGCTATTTCGGCAATCTTCATCTCTTCGAAATAATAAAGGATGATTGGCTCTCTATATTTTAGTGGAAGCTTTAAAATAGCTGCCCCAATTTGGGTCCTTTCCTCCGCTTCAATCAGTGTGTCGCTCTGTATGTTAGCCCTCTCAGGGAATATTTTTTCTTGTAAAATTAATTTCTTAAAATGCCAGCTTTTTAAATAATCTTTGCTTTTATTAATCGTTAACCTTGATAAATAAGCACGTAGCTGTCCACGTTCCTCATAATCATGCTGAGAAAATTTTATAAAAACCTCCTGCACGATATCCTCTGCCGCGTGTCTATTTTTCACGTAAAAATAGGCGAGACGCAATAAATGCTCTGCATGATCATCCATAATTTGTTCAAGTATGCCGTCCACCTCCCCCTCTTACACTATAAACGACTGCCAAGAAATGACCGTTTCACTTAATTTTTAAAAATTTCAATTTTCGTATTGACCTTGGAGCACACTCCAATGTTAGGATAAATTTAGGAGGTGCTCACATGCATATTAAACAGTTTGCAGCAAAGTATAATTTATCTACGGATACCGTACGTTACTATGAAAAAGAAGGATTACTACATCCAAATAAACAGGACAATGGCTATCGCGTTTATGATGTCACGTGTGAACATACAATCAAATTTATTTTAGTCTTAAGGCAGCTTGGCTTCACATTACAAGAAATCAATCAACTCCTTACACTAGAGCAAAAGCCTACTTCAGATTCCTGCAATCAAAAGACCGTACAGCTTTTCTCTGCAAAGATTACTCACATTGAGCAGCAGTTATATTTTTATCAGCAGGCACTACAATCCTTACAGCTCACTCAAACATTAATGGCTGAAGGAAAATATGCAGAAAATAAGTTAGTCATCGGCTCACTTATCGAGGATATGTATAATAAATTACAAGAAGGAAGTGTTCATCATGAAACTACGTAAAATTATCTCATCGGAATATTTAATAGCACTTTTAGTAGCTGTATTTTTCTACTGGCATTTTGAATTTTCGTTCCTATATTTTGTACTACTTTTATTACTACCTGATATAACGATGTTAGGCTACATAGTAAACACTAAAGTTGGCGCGTTATTTTACAATATTGGCCACAGTTTAGTCCTGCCAGGTATTCTCTTAATTATAGGCTTTGTCACTGCATCATCACCGCTACTAATGGCTTCTATAATTTGGTTAGCTCATATATTTTTAGATCGTGCACTAGGCTATGGTTTAAAATATGAAGCAGCTTTCAATAAAACACATTTACAACAAATAGTTTAAGTTAGAAGTTGAGGCTCTATCAGTGAACGGTATTTTATCAGCGATTATGTTTACCCTTTTAAAAAACTATTTTTCGGAGGGATCATATGGTGTTGAATTTAGTTCTTCGCTTTCTATTAGAAATTTGCGTGTTAATGGCTTATGGATATTGGGGTATACAAACTGGGAAAGGCATATTCTTCAAGCTCTTACTTGGGGTTGGAGCACCCGCTTTGTTTGTAGTTCTATGGAGTATGTTTGGTTCTCCCAAAGCAACATTTCCATTGAGTGGGATTTCGCATTTTATGTTTGAATTTGTAATATTCTCGCTAGCCGTCATAGCACTATATGCAACAGGTCAAACAAAATTAGCTTATGTATTTGCTATACTAATCATCATTAATCAGATTTTATTGTCCGTATTTCATCAACGCTAAAAAAATCCACTTTTTCAAAAGTGGATTTTCAGCTTTTTTGAAGGTATGTGTATACCGTTGTAAGGTTAGCTTTAATACCGTTTACGCCCTTCCACTCCCTAAACGTTTTAGGTACATCAAATTCAGAAATAAAATCTTCCAGTGACAACTTTTGTTGAAGGGCCTCTTTTGCTTGTTGAGTCATATAAGATAAATAATCAATTAACGTATCGCATACAGTCAAATCTGCAACATTACCATGACCAGGAACAATTATATTGATATCGATTTGTTTAACTTGCTTTAATATGTTCAAAAATTCTTCTGGGTTATAGATCGGGACATGTAAATCTTCTGTCACTAAATCCCCCATAAAAGCTATTTTTTCTTTAGGTAAGTACATAAATGTATCACTCGGTGAATGTCCCCCACCTAAACAGTATAATTCCACAGTTTTATCGGAACCTGTGATAGTCAGTTTTTCTTCAAACAACATGGATGGTAACACAATTTGTAATTGAGATAAATCATCCAAAACCTTCGACATTTCTTGATATTGGTTGATTAAACTCTTTTTAATAATGATGTCCTCTGTTGAATCAATTTTACTTTTTAGCTGAAGCAGGTATTGATTCATATCCTGCTTTTCCTTCTCGTAGTCTTCAATCTTATTCTTTTCTTTGAACAATTTCTCCGTTACATATGTAGAAATAATTGTTGTATCCGAAAATACTTGATTCCCAAAAACGTGATCCCCGTGATAGTGACTGTTAATCAAATACTTTACTTTCTTACCGGTTAAACTTTCAGCTTGGCGTCTTAACTCTTCCCCCGCTGAAGGAGTACTTAGCGAATCAAAAACTAGAAGTTCGTCACCTAAATCAATGATTCCCGCATTACTCCAAGCACCTTGACCTGGTTTAGCAACCGCAGCATAAACACCGTCACATAAATGATGCAAAGTAAAATAGTTTGTTTCTATAATCTCCCGTCCCATTCATAGTTCCCCTTTGAAGTTTTTACATATTATAGCATTTATACTTGTAAATAAATCAAGATATAAAAGAAAATCCACTCTTTTTCAAAGTGGATTTTCCTCATATTAGATGAGGCGTTTAATTTTCGTTTCATATAGAGCAACTATTAGTAAGCCACCAAGTATAGGGATTAGAGAGCCAAAACTGAAATAAAAACCTTCATCATTGAATTGTCCTAAGAAATGAAATTGCAGCCACGGAACACCGTATGTTTCACCTACACCGTATAAAAAAACTGTGCTAAATAAAAACAACGCAAGACATTTAATAAATTCATTTCTTTTCATTTCAATTCACCTCATTTACCGATGATCATTTGTTCTGCATAGGCTTTAAGGTCTTCGATTGTTCGCTCAGGGTTTTCATTCATAATGCCATATTGATAACCATTTTCCTGCCAGCCAATATAACGGAATTTTTTCTCGTCCATGGCAGTCCCTTTTTGACCTCGGATGTCTATTTCTTTTTCACCTAAAGTAGGATCAACCTCAGGTGCATTACCACTTGCTTTAAAAACTGTTACTGAAATTTCTTTCTGACTGTTCTTTGTATAATTAAAAGTATATTCTGAACGTCCTTCTATCCCTTTATCTAATGAAATATCCTCCAAAATTAAACCATTTTCTTCTGGCACCATTAATAATTCACCAAGCTCTCCTTTCACTGTATCGATTGTTACCGACTCAGTTTCATGCCCGCTAATTTCCTCGACTTTTGCATCCTTTGGAATATCAATTGTAAATTGTGCATCATCAATTTTTGCACTGTCGTCTAGTTTCGTATACTCTGATGTTATTTTATTTCCAGCACTATTCGTTATAGTTTTTAACGTCACCCAAGTTTTTTTATCAATCCATACTTCAATATCACCTACTAAAGTATCGTCTTTTTTGGCTTTCGCTACAATTTTATACGTATCTCTTCCAGCAACCTTCTCCTCCCCTCCCATTTTCACATCATGTGTATCCTTTACTAAATTAAATAATGCTTCTGCCTGATCTCTTGGTGATTGAAATA
Source organism: Lysinibacillus sp. NPDC093692 (assembly GCF_050280125.1). Taxonomy (NCBI): domain Bacteria; kingdom Bacillati; phylum Bacillota; class Bacilli; order Caryophanales; family Bacillaceae; genus Lysinibacillus; species Lysinibacillus sp. NPDC093692. Next base: position 39,730 of record NZ_JBNNUW010000011.1, on the reverse strand, counting down.
CAACCGGACCACCTTCATCTATATCCATTTTATGAACAGTGTTTTTTACAACATCATATAAAGTGACTTGTGAGCCATTATTGACTGTGATGACATGCTCACCATTTTCAGCTGTTATCTCAACACGTCGTTTACCATCTTTAGTCCACTCCTTAACTTGAGCTTTTCCACCAGCCTCATCCATATCCATCTTGTATTCTGCGTAATAAGTAAGTGGTTCTTTCGTTTCCTGTAATGCTTGGTCAATAATTTCCTGTGGTGAATATGCCCCCTCCGTATTACATCCTACTAAGCTAAATGTTAGCGCGGCAACTAAACCTGCTGCACGTAATGATTTTTTCCAATCCATCATCAATTCTCTCCTTTAAATGGTGGCAACCAGCAAAGTACAGCTGTTCCATAGTCTTCTTTTGATACCAGCTCGACTGTCCCACCATGCTTTTCTATAATTTGTTTTGCTATATTTAATCCTAGTCCAGTGCCGCGCTCCCCAGCCTTTGTTCGTGCTGAATCTGCTTGGTACATGGGCTCAAATAACTTCTCAATATCCTCTTTTTTTACACCTTGCCCCTTATTTTGCAAGATGATATACATACCGTCTTGCTTTCTTTGGGCTGCCCGTACAAAATCAAAGCACCATATTGGACACTCTCCAGCATTCACGGCTGCTAAGCCTATCGTTGTACCTACAGCTCCATAGCGCCAAGCATTGCTCATTAAATTGTCGATCACCCGTTGAAGTTGCTTCGGATGGACTGCATACATACCTTCTATGTCACAAGTGACTTCAAGCATAAATCCTCGATCCTTGCATAGCTGCTCATAATCAGACAATGCCATTTCAAAAAACTCGGCCCCATCTACTGCAACAAGTTCTAAATGATAGCTTGTGGATCGCAGTAAAGTGAACATTAGTAAATCCTCTAACATCTGCTTCATCGTTTCGGACTTTGTTAATATAATTTGTCGGTACTCATCTTGTTGTTCTTCTGATAGCGCCTTGCTTTGTAAAGACTCGGCATACGCTTGAATAGCTGTAAGAGGGGTTTTCAAATCATGGGAAATACTCGCAATCATTAGCTCCTTTTGCTGTTGTTCAACTTTTAAATGCGCTCGTGCGGCTTCAATTTCGTCCTGCATGGCCAGAAAGGTTTGAGCAAGTTCCCCGATTTCATCTTTTCTTGCTTCTAAATTCGATTCCACATGCTCCCCTTTTGCAAAAGCACGCATTTGCCTCATTAGTTCATGTAACGGTCGATTTAATTTACGATTAAGCAGCATCATAACTGCAAAATAAATAAGGAGGAATAATAGTATAGAGCTGGCTATTACAAGCCAAGAACGACTTTCTACACCCTTTACCCAATCCGTCCGAATTAATTGAATTTCATATACCCCAAGCAATTCCGCATCTTGATAAACAGGTTCTTTATACGTAAAGGCATTGTAATTTTGCTTTAGTTCATATAAACCTTTTAAAATAGTATCCCTAGATTCATAGTCCGATTTCAATGGATTTGAGGAATACAAAAGAATGCCTGATTTTGTGTAAAGTGTAATGGCGAGTTGATCATTCGATAATCCTTCAATCTCTTGTATATCCGCATTTTTTTTATAATGCGCAGGATCTTCAAGAATGGATTTCACCTGATTAAGCTCTGTCATTTTTTCGAAATACTCTGCAACGTTTTTATCTTGATAATAGGCATTAATCCACACATAAAGGCTATAAGCACCTGTTATCGGTAACACCATCACGATGAAAAAAGTGATGAGTAACCAAGTTTTTATTTTCATAGCGGTTCACCAATGAAGCGGTAGCCCTTGCCCCAAACTGTTTGTATATAATACGGGGTTTTGACTGGGTCCTTTAACTTTTCTCGTAGCGCCTTTATATGTACTGTGACTGTATGTGTTTCATCTACGCTCGCTTGTTGCCAAATATGCTGATATAATTCTTCTTTTGAAAAAGTTTGGTTTGGATTTTTCGCAAGTAGTTTTAACAGCGCAAATTCCTTCTGTGTTAAGGTAAGCTCTTTATCATGAAGGCGCACTGATTCCTTTTGCCAATCCATTTTTAAGCCTTGTGCAAAGGATGTAACATCTTCTGTTATTTCTTTTTTCGTATAACGTTTCCAACGACGTAAGTGTGAGGCGACACGTGCCTTTAACTCCTCTAAGCTAAACGGTTTCGCAATATAATCATCAGCGCCCTGCAAGCCCTCAACCTTATCTGCCTCTTCCTTACGCGCACTCATCATTAAAATAGGTACATCACTTTCCCAACGAATATTTTGACAAACAGTAAGACCGTCCATCTCCGGCAACATCCAATCGACTAACACTAAATCAAATGTATCAGCTTGAAAATCAGCTAGCCCTTCGAGTCCTGTTGTTGCCCAAGTAATTTGGTAACCTTCTTGCTCAAGCGTTTCCTTCACAATACGTCCAATCGCCGTATCATCCTCAATCACTAATAGCTTTTCTTTCATCTGACTTCCTCCTGCACTAACCTTACTATGTAAAAAGACATTTTTTCTGAACTTTATACTTTCTTTATAATTACCATAGATCTGGCTTTCCGTCACTTCTCGTTTTTTATCCGTCGCTCAGCTCGGTCTATCCGTCGCCTGTATTTCTTTCCCCCGCTCTAGTTGGAATCCGTCGCTTCACCTTTGAATCAATCCATCAATCCTATCCAATAAAACAAATAAAAAAAGGAATGCACAAATTGCGTGCATTCCCTCATTATGTTAGAAAAATAAACTTAAGATATAGTAAATAGTTGCAGCCATGACTGCGGAAATAGGCATCGTGATTACCCATGTTGTTATGATTTTTCGTGCCATGCCCCATTTAACACCTTTTACACGATGTGCTGTACCTACACCCATAATAGATGAAGAAATAACATGTGTTGTAGATACTGGCAAGTGAATTAATGTCGCACCGAAAATGATGGATGCAGAAGCAAGGTCTGCCGCAACACCGTTTACTGGACGGATTTTCATGATCTTACCACCGACTGTTTTGATGATTTTATAACCACCTACAGAAGTACCAAGACCCATCGCACATGCTGCTGCAAAACGTACCCAGAAAGGAATATCGTCTGTATGGTGCAAGCCTCCTGCAATTAAAGCTAGCGTAATAATCCCCATCGCTTTTTGCGCATCGTTTGTACCGTGAGTAAATGATTGTAAAGCAGCTGTACCAATTTGCAATGTCCGGAACCCTTTATTCGTTCGATATAAATTCATATCCTTAAATAATACTTTGAATAAAGACATCATTAAGAAACCACCTGCAAACGCAAGTAATGGTGAGAAAATAAGTGCCTGAAGGATTTTTATAAAGCCACTATAGTTCAATATATTGAAGCCTGCCGCTGCAATGGCAGCACCTGCCACAGAACCGATCAATGTATGCGATGAACTAGACGGAATTCCAAAGTACCACGTTACTAAGTTCCATGTAATCGCTGAAAATAATGCCGCTAAAATAACGACAGAACCTGTAGTATCCCCAATATAAGAATTTAAGCTGAACGGGTCAACAATATCCTTTGTTAATGCTTTCGCTACCCCAACGAATGTAATAGCTCCAATGAAGTTCATAACCGCAGCCATATATACTGCTGTACGTGGCTTCAATGCCCTTGTTGATACAGAAGTTGCGATCGCGTTGGCTGTATCATGGAAGCCGTTAATAAAGTCGAATACAAGTGCAAATATAACGACTAATATTGTTATCAGTAATATCGTATCCATTTAGTACTCTCCATCTTACGCGTTACGCATAATTATTGTTTCAATTGTATTTGCTACTGTTTGACAGCTGTCAGCTATATCTTCAAATTGTTCGTAAATACTTTTAAACACCATGATGCGCATTGGATCCTTTTCTTGAATAAATAATTGTTTCATCGAAGAACGGAAAATTTCATCACATTCACGCTCATAGTCCTTAATTTGAATAGCATGTTTACGCATTTCAACAAGCTTTTTACTATTTAATAGCTCCATTGCTTGGACCATTTCGTCTGTGCTTTTCGCAATATATGTTAAGAATTGACGCATCGGCTCTGTCACTTCTGTTAAATTATACATATCAAAATGAGCAATACAGCCTTCCATTCCATCAATAACATCATCTAATTTATTGGCAAGTGCTAAAATATCCTCACGCTCAATTGGTGTCATAAATGACTTATTTAACATCACAATAAGTTCGTGAATTAATTTATCTCCACTTGTTTCATAGTCCTTCATTGTGTCTGCGATTTCTTTTAGTGCATCTATATCTTGAATACGCGCATTGTGAGCATAATAAATACCTTCTTTGACATTTTTAGAAATATTTAATAATGCTTTAAAAAATGGATCTTGCTTGTTTGAGTTGAACATCATGTTCCTCCTGTTGAATGAATATTGTCGATTTCTGCAATCATCATAACAAAACTTTCACATACTTCTACATATTTTTAAACATAAACGAGTTGAATTTACAAAAATGTAATATAAAATTTGCCACAATTATTTCTAGGTACTTTTCCAAGTTGAAAACGTTGGAAACTCGATAACAAAAATGAACGTTTTTTCTTTAAATATACCCATTATTTCTTTTATTTTTATAAAAATACTTGAAAAACTTTTTTCCTTCCTATTTTTTTCATCTTTATTAATGTTAAGGAATTGTAAACGAAATTTACATTAGAAATGAAAAACTCCATTGCCATTTATTACAATTCGCAGTACTGTTATAAGAAAAGTGTAACTTACACAATATGCGTGAAAGAAGGTTGTGAGTATATACATATGGACATCGATTTACAATCACTTACAATACTTTTAGTACTCGGCTTTATCGCATCCTTTTTAAATGCGATTGTCGGTGGCGGAGGGTTAATTTCATTACCTGCGCTTATGGCGGTTGGTTTACCACCAAGTACAGCGATTGCCACAAACAAACTCGCCAATACAATTAGTAACGGGACTAGCATGTTAACTTTTTTACGAGCTGGCAAGGTCGATGTAAAAAAGAATCGAAAAATAATACCTTTTATTTTTATTGGTTCATTCATTGGTGCCTATACTGTGCATCTTGTATCACCTGCTATTTTAAAGCCTCTAATGCTTGTTATGCTCGTCCTTGTTACCTCTTATACGGTTTTTAAGAAAGATTGGGGACAACAACCTGAAGAGCGGATTTTAAGTACTAGGAAGAAAATCATCTTTGTCGGCGCTTTTGCTGCTGTTGGCTTTTATGATGGTTTCTTCGGACCTGGTACTGGTTCTTTTTTTATTTTCATTTTATTAATGATGGGCAATGATTTTTTGCAAGCTGCGGGTAATGCAAAAGCTTTTAACTTCACCTCAAACTTAGCAGCGCTTGCTATGTTTTTACTTTTAGGAAAAGTGAATTTTTTATATGGCCTACCGATGGGCTTTGTCATGATTTTCGGTGCCATACTAGGTTCAAAATTTGCGCTGAAACGCGGGACAAAAATGATGCGTACTATTTTTATCATCATGACCTGTATTTTAATTGTCAAAAATACTTGGGATTATTTCAGTAGCCATTAAAGTCGCTACTAAAAGGAAAAACACTACTGATATCATTGACAAAATGTTTCTGCATGCTATAATACTTTTGGGCTTCAACGCATTGAAGTGAAGAAGTAACTGTTAGGAGGATTAGCATGTTTCGAATTGAAGCAAAGAGTAACCCTCGATTTATCGAGGCAAGCTTTATTATACTTTTAATTATTGCCGTGATGGCATACAGTATTGGGTATTTAAAGGCGACACCCCATATACCTATTTTTCTTGTCATTTCACTTTTAATTGCATATGGATTACTAAAAAAAGTTCCGTTCCGTGAGCTTGAAACTGGTATGATTGCTGGTGCAAGTGCTGGACTTGGGGCAGTTTTTATTTTCTTCTTTATCGGTATTTTAATTTCTAGTTGGATTATGGGTGGTACAATTCCAACACTTATCTACTATGGCTTTTTAACTGTTTCACCAAGCTTTTTCTTTGCCATCGTATTTTTAATTTGTAGTATCGTCGGTGTTTCAGTTGGGAGTTCTTTAACGACTGTTGCGACAGTGGGCGTTGCTTTTATGGGGATTGCTGGTGCAATGGATATCTCTTTAGCTATAACGGCTGGTGCGATTGTTTCCGGAGCTTTCTTTGGGGATAAAATGTCTCCCCTATCGGATACAACAAATCTTGCATCTGGTACAGTTGGTGTAGATCTTTTCGAGCATATTAAAAATATGGGTTGGACAACGATTCCAGCTTTCTTGATCTCATTCATCCTTTATGCAATCATTTCGCCAACAGATGGAAATACTTCATTTGAAACAGTTGAGCTATTTAAAGAGGGCTTACTGTCAACTGGACTTATTCATTGGTATACATTATTACCAATTGTTGTTCTCGTTATTATGACTTTTTATAAAGCACCTGCGCTTATCACACTCGCAGTGGTCTCCATTCTTGGTGTCGGACTTGCCTACATACAAGAACCGATTGCCTTATCGAATGTCTTTAAAATCCTTTTTGAAGGCTATGTATCTACTACAGGATATAAAGATGTAGATGCACTACTGTCTCGTGGTGGTATGAACAGTATGCTATTTACAATTGCCTTAGTCTTATTAGCATTAACAATGGGCGGACTATTATTTACGCTCGGCATTATTCAAAGTATTTTAGCGAAGGTCGAGAGCTTCTTTAAGAGCGCTGGCTCTGTTATTACGGGTGCTGCCATTACTGGGATCGGTGTGAACACATTAATTGGTGAGCAATATTTATCTATCCTACTAACGGGTGAAGCTTTTAAAGCACAGTTTGCAAAAGTTGGACTTGCCCCTAAAAATCTTTCCCGAGTTATGGAGGACGCAGGGACAGTAGTCAATCCTCTTGTTCCGTGGAGTGTTTGTGGTATTTTTATTGCTAGTGTACTAGATATACCAACAACATCTTACTTGCCATTTACCTTCTTCTGTCTACTCGGACCAATTTTGACGATCCTATTTGGTTGGAGCGGTAAAACATTAACAAAGCTTGAAAAATAAGATTGGTAGCTGATGAATGAAATCGTCAGCTACCTTTTCTATAGCATGAAATGAAATAAATTCGCTAGTAGCAGATTGGAATATGTAGTAACTTATCTTGATAATGCAGTGATATCTAATTATAGAAACAAAAAGAGTATGCTTTGAAAACTGTTCAAAACATACTCTAATTTTATTGTGTTGCTAACTTGATACCTTTTCACTTAAGATGAAATTTCGTCTGTCTTAGCCATTTTTTCACTGTCCTTCGATGATAAAAACTCCTCTAACGCCTGTTTGTTCTTATCTAAGTTAATATCTAAAACATCTCCTACATTCGTACGTTTATCTTCATAAGAATTTGCAACTGGAATTCGTAAAGTGTCCATACTAGATTTTCCATTTACAATCCCTTTTCCAATGGTAAGGATTGTTTTATTATCAACATTTGTATCAAAATATGAATCTGCAACACCAAGTAATTTTGGCAAATTCATTAAGCTTGAAACACCGATTTGTTCTTTCACCTTTGTCAAAACCTCTTGCTGGCGTTCCACTCGTCCAAAATCACTTAAACGGTCGTGGCGGAATCGTACATAGCCTAATAACCCGTCACCATGTAAAGTTTGTTTTCCAGGATGTAAGGTCATACCAATTCCATAGGACATTTCATATGGAATATCAACTTCAATTCCATCCGGTGCTAAAAGGTCAATAATTTTAGGGAATCCTTTAAAATCCGCGATAGCGTAGTAATTAACATCAATATCAAAATTTTGCTTAATTGTTTTCCTTACAAGTTCAGGACCTCCAAAGGCAAAAGCAGCATTTATTTTATTCATTCCGTGCCCTGGGATGTCAACATACGTATCTCTCATGATAGAAATAAGTTTTACATCATTCGTCGTTTGGTCATAGTGTGCAATCATTAACGAATCCGATCTACCATCCTCGTCCCTAGCGTCACTTCCCAGTAATAGCACATTAATCTGACCAAATTGCACATCTGCACCTTCAAATGGGTCATACGCCTTTTCGTTATCTTTAATATGACTATCGTCTGCCATAGCCAATCCACTCTTGTATTGATAAACCGAATAAATAAGCCCTGCTACGATTACTAATGCGAATGCTAAGAACAAATTTCTTAGCCATTTACGGCTCTTTTTGCTTTTTTTCATCCATATCCACCTATCATTAACTCTAAATTATATTTTTAGTAATGCCTTTGAAGTAAGTTGTACAGCTATGGCATCGTCTAAATAACCAACAGCAAATAGATAATCAGGTATAACATCTACTGGAATAATAAAATATAATAATGTACTTCCAATTACAGTTAGTTCAAAAATTGTGCCCTTTCCTAATGAGAATTTCTCATATAACTCTTTTAATTTGCTTATAAACGGACCTATGCTACCTACACTCTTAATTTTTTCATCAAAATCCTTATGAATCGAACTTTTACCTTCTTCTGTTTGCGCATATAATCCATAGCTTTCTAGTTTCTGTTCAACATGTGCTACCGAAAATTCATCATCATAAACATTTGAAGATTTAAGTAGAGCCTGTATTGCGTCAACAGACGTATGCATATCTGAATCTGACTCTTCTTGTCTCTGTTCTATAGCGTATCCTGCTGCTTCAAAAAGATTGATTAACGGAACGCCAAGGCAGTCAGCAAATTTTTCTAAATGTTGTGGGGTCGCTTTTCTCTTTCCATTTATTATCCGTGAAATCGTAGCTGTATCGATTCCAGTGAGTTCACTAAACTTCCGCATAGATAATGAACGTTCTTTTAATAATTCTCTCAGCAATACACCAAGAGTAATACTGTTTCTCTGCTCAGCCATCTTTGATTCCTCCTTCTTACTGTGACTAACATACATTAAACAGTTGTATATAAAATTATCATTATCAAGAAGTTTATTATCACGTTGACATTTTGTCAACACTTAAGATAAATTCTACCCATTTGCGTCCAGTTTCGACCTTGTGATTGCACAAAGATCTCCTGCTGAAAGAAGTTAAAGGAACGCTATAAAAGCAATTATTAACAAAATTACTCCACTAATGCAACAGTTATTGAGATGACAAGCGCTAATTACCCAAGTCACTGAACCACATCCCTTATTTTTTTATCCAATAAACGTTGACAAAAAAACAACACATGAGGGTGAAATTTTTTTGTGAACAATTGTATTTGTTTAGCTGGGACTGGTACCACTCCAAAGCAAATAAATTTACGGTCACCAAAAAGACCTAACGACATATTCATTTATTCGCAAGGTCGGGTTAGATATAACCATTATTATTTGCATCTTGATTCGTTATATATTTAGGGTAAAAAGTCGCTAGTTGTCCATCTATAATTTAATATACTGCCCTGATACATAGTTCATTAATATTCATCAACAATTACCTTAAAATAATATTTATACCAATTTCATGAAGTTGAAATTTAATTTCCATCAGCTATTTAGTATTTTTTCTTTAAGATATAATCCTTTAAAACTAGGTTAATTTATCCTTTTGTTGATATTATAGTTATTTATTTGTATAATAATACAATATTATTTTAAAGGAGTGTCATTATTGAAAAAACATATTTTAAGTTTATTTCTTGTGATGTTTGCTATGGTTGGATTCGCTTCAACAAGTCATGCATCAGATACGATTTATTTAGAATCTGGCAACACACATTCAAACACACTAACATCTTCAGATGAATCACAGTGGTATCAAATTAATACTACGCAAGATAGTGATGTTCATATTTATTTAGCAAATACTACTGCGCCAATCAATTCCTCTCTATATGATAGTAATAAAAATTTTATTGGAATTATTGCTTGGAATGTCTCATCTACTTTCCAAACTTTAAAAGCAGGTACATACTATATCGAAGTTAAGCCTGACCATTGGGATGATAGATATTCTAGTGGTTCTTATGAAATTAAAGCGACGTATGGTAGTGGAAATGTAACTCATGATTCGACTACATTTGAACCTAATGATACGCGTGAATATGCTTTCCCTATACAGTCAGGAAAAAAGATTTCTTCTTTACTTTCAAATGTGTATGACTTAGATTTCTATAAGTTTAGTACGACTGTAGACAGTGGTGATGTTCATATTTATTTAGCAAATACTTCTGCACCAATTAAATTTGATCTATATGATAGTAATAAACAATTAATTGCTAGTAATAACTCTTCTCTTTCCCAACCTTTAAAAGCTGGTACATATTATATTAAAGTTTATGATTTCTATTGGGATAATAAATACTCTTCTGGTACGTATGACTTAATTGCGACTTATTCTACAAATTCCAAAGAGCACAATCCATCAACATTTGAACCTAATGATACGCTTGAAAATGCTTTCCCTATCAAGTCAAATGCTCCAATTAAATCTCAATTGTCAAATAGCGACGATATTGATTTTTATTCAATTACGTTAAATAAAGAAGGCAATGTTAACGTCTCGTTATCCGATACTTCAGCGCCAACACGTTTTAAAATTTATGATGCAAATAAAAAATTGTTGGATTATAGCTCTAGCTCACAGTCTTATTCAAAATATTTAGCAGCCGGCACATACTATATCGAAGTTTACGCTGACTATTGGGGTAATCAATATTCTTCTGGTACGTATACTTTAACTGCTGGTTATCCAAACGCAACAACAAAAAGTAACGAGATTTTATTATATTTAAACAGTAAAACAGCCTATATAAATGGTAAAAGCAAAACGCTTGCTGTTGCACCTTTCACTAAAAAAGAAACAACATTAGTTCCTTTACGCTTTGTAAGTGAAGAACTTGGTGCAAAAGTTGACTGGAATTCTAAAACCAATGATATTACAGTACAGTTAAACGGTTCAAAGATCGTATTAAATACTAATAGCTATCTTGTAACTGTTAACGGCAGTTACAAGACACTTCAAGTAAAACCTGAAGTCATAAATGGCACGACATTTGTTCCACTTCGCTTTGTAAGTGAAGCACTTGGTAAAACTGTACTTTGGAACGCTAAAAACAAGAGCATTTTAATAAAATAATTACAATAAAAATCTCTAGTAAACAAGGAGCTTACTTTGTTTACTAGAGATTTATTTGATACGGATTCAGGCAGTTTTTTTAACTTTATTTTTCTCTCGTTCTTGAGCGACTTTCTCTAATAGTTGAATAAATTTTTTCTGTTCTTTTTCGCTACTCTTTAGTAGATAAACACGAATAGAGCTTTCTAAATACTTTCTAACATGTATATTGATAAAGAAACTGCTATGATGCCGGTCATCTTCATATAAATCATTGAACCATAAAGATAACCTTAATTTCTTTATATTGCGCTCAATTTTTCGGGAGTCTAAGCCTGTGTCAGGCATAAAAACATTTGTTGAAGTTAATAGACTAATTGCTACACCTATTGAGTAAATAGCTGCTAATCCTAACCATTTTAGTAAGAACCTTTTCATTATGAATGAATCTCCATCTATTTTTATTACTAGGTTGCATTGCTTCGAACTATTGAATATGTACTGACGAACTAAAAGTCCGCTATGAAATTATAGCATAAAAATCTTACCTTTCTTTCCCCGCCCGGAACTTTTTTATAAAAATTTGATAGTTACTAAATTTACAGAAGTCCAGGTTCGGCCCCTAGTGAAACAATGATACACTTGAGAATACAAATTCAGGAACACCCCCTCAAAGCGTACCTAGAACTAAAAACAATTCCTTCAATAGCAAAAAGTCACCATTTTTACTTTCGAAAAATGATGACTTTTTATTATGTCCCAAGCTCTCTTTTCATAAGTGCACTTCCTTATAGTGCGGTTTACTGCGTCAACATAACAGGCTAAACCTTTTCCTTTAATAATTTTCTTTTCTTCTTATTTTTATACATCTTCGCATCTGCTTGGCTAAACAACTGCTCCATAACGCCGTAAGAGGAATTGCTATATTCATATCCGATAGATATTTTAATCGATGAGAACGGCAAATCTTTATAGTTTCTTTGCATTTTCATCTCAACATTTTTTAAATATTGCTCGACTTGTAAAACGCTTTTATTTGGAATAAGAATAGAGAATTCATCACCACCGATTCTTGCTATAAGCATGTCATTATCTGCATAAGCTTCCAAACAAGCTGCTGTTTCACAAACTAATTTATCTCCCATTTGATGACCATATTCGTCATTAACCCATTTCAGCTCATCTAAATCTGCTAGGACTACTGTAATCGGGTCGTTGCGTTCGTTAAAATGAGCCATCTTTACTTGAAAATAATCACGATTATACAAATTTGTTAAGGCGTCATGAGTAGATTTGTACTCTAATTGCTGTTGTAATACGATTTTATCATTAATATTTCTAAATAAACCTTGTATAGCTACAAACTTGCCGTCCTTATAAACAGGCGTAGCATATTCTTCAGACCAAATATATTCCCCTAGATGATTTCTTAAGCGTACCGTAATAGGCTGGTTAAAATTAAGTGTCCCTACTATTTTCTTTACTAAAATCTCATAATCATCTGGATGGATTATTTCGAAAATTTTATCAGGATCCTGTACATGATCTCTTAATGCATTTGGACCAAGGAGATTATTAACAGTAGGACTTAAATATAGATATTTCAACTTAGGAACCGTCTCACAGTAATATAAAATATCACGTATATTTTCAACCGATTCCACCAGTGGTTCTAATAACTCTACTTTTTGTTGAAGCTTAAATTTTTGATAATGTAGGCGTATACATATTAGTAAAAGTCCTATTATTATCCCCCCAAAAAAAATCCACATAAAAAAACCACCCTCATTTAAATTGTGAAAATTCATTTTCCCGAAAATTACAACCGAATCTATTTTCCAATTTTTTTCAACATAAAGTAAATTATACCTTCATTTTACCTATAACAAAATGCTTATATATTATTTATACAATTCTTCCATATAATATAATAAAAAAATGACTTAATTGAGTAGCTGCACAGGTAAATCAATACTTTAGGACTTTCATTTTTACCGCACTTACTTATGATACGGTCTACCGAAACTATTAAACCGGTCCCCCTATATTCCAATGTGGAATCAAAACTAATCATTTTACGCATTTCTGTACAATTAAACTCTCTGTTATGCTCAAACAAAGGAGATGAGGGAAATGACACCAAAATGGAATGCGAATTTATATGATCAAAAACATGACTTTGTTTCAAAATTTGGAGGAAGCTTAGTTGATTTGCTGGCTCCACAAATAAATGAAAGAGTTTTAGATGTCGGCTGTGGCACTGGTGACTTAGCCCATGAAATTGCTACTCATGGCGCCCATGTTCAAGGGATAGATGCCTCCCACGATATGATTATTGCTGCACAGCAAAAATATCCATCCATTACGTTTTTCACAATGGATGCTACAGCACTTCATATAACCAATCAATTCGATGCTGCCTTTTCAAACGCTGCATTACATTGGATGAAGCATCCGGATGCGGTCATCAAAAACATTCACAGTGCACTTAAACAAGGTGGTCGCTTCATCGCTGAAATGGGTGGACACGGTAATATTGCTTCTATTGTTTGGGCGCTTCAAAAAAGTATGGAAGAATATAACCTTCCTTATATTGAGGAATATTTCCCGTGGTATTTTCCAACTGTAGAAGAATATCAATCGAAGTTGGAAGGTGCTGGATTTACAGTTGACATGATTTCACTATATGAACGTCCAACACCGCTTCAGGGCGAGAATGGGCTACGAAATTGGTTAGTAATGTTCAGCACTAATATGCTCCAGCATTTATCGGAAACTGAAAAAGAACACATTTATGCAAAATGCGAACAATTATTAAAGCCAATGCTTTATCAGAATCATCAATGGGTTGCTGATTATTGCAGATTACGTTTTGTTGCTATAAAAAAATAACAATCATCTCACACATGAAATCGTAGAAAGCATTGACGAATAATTAAGCACGAAAAAACGCTTGGAATATATCCAAGCGTTTTTCTAACTATTTATTTGTTTGAAATTCCCGATTGCATTTCGTAATTCCTAACAAGCATACCGTTTGATTTGATCATGCCAAACTCTTCATAATAAGGAACTAAGTCATTGTCACAACACAAATCAACCATATAAATATGATCAAGTTCCTTTAACATTTGATTGACTAATTCCTTGCCAATACCTTTTCCTTTATAATCCGGCAAAACTTCAAGAAACGGAATATAAGCGGATAGAACCCCATCGCTAATCGCTGTAATAAATCCAACTACTTGGTTCGCATGATCGTCTAAAGCAATAACTACTTTACTACTATTTTTTAGCAACTTTAAGTGAGTTTGGGGATTTGGTGGATTCGGCCAATCCACAAAAAAGCCGTTCAACATCTCATCCGAAATTCCATCAATAGAATTTTTGTATTTCATCATATATCAACTCCTAAATTATTTTAAATTTTTTTAGGTAGATGATACACATCAATAATAAAGTAGCAAAATTGCAACCCCCATACTTTTTCGGCATTATTACAAATATTCGATTCAAATTCTAAAAATCCTCTAATTTGATTTTTACACTAAATTAATGAAAAATTGGCCTTTTTTAGCTTAATGTTCTACTTTAATCACTTTAACAATCTATCAAGAACGAGGTAATAAAATCACCATCACACCAATCAAACAAATACCAGCTCCAACCCAATCTAATATGTCTGGTTTTTCTCCGTCTATTCCCCAGCCCCACAAAATGGAAAGGACAATAAAGACACCTCCATAGGCAGCATAGACCCTCCCAAAGGTTGGAAAGGATTGAAAAGTAGCGACTACTCCATATAAAGCTAACGCAATTCCGCCTAAAACGCCCCAGTAAAATGGTTTACCTTCTCTTAACCAAAGCCATATTAAATAGCCGCCTCCAATTTCCCCAATACCTGCAAGGATAAATAATAATGTTGCACCTATCATTTTTTTCACTCTTTCTATTCATATTTATAAGAAAATTTGCATTGTCTGCTCTATTATACATAAAAGCACTTTCCAATTAACGAAATCAAAAAAATTCGCTTTTCTCCTGTGCAACCAAAAGCAAAAGGTTGTTTATTTTAACGGGAGAAATGCGAAATATTGTAAGTACATATCGCTATTTTATTTTTACTTTACTTCTCTTCTTTTTACTTTCTTCCACTTTAATACAACCCCCAGTAAATAATTGTATCCGTTAGGCCGATTAGAATAAGAATAATCCCCGCTACGACTTGAATCACTCTCCCCATTTTCATGCTTGTACGCATAATAGACCTTTTTGCGTCAAATAAATGGATTAGCCCCAGCATCACTAGAAGTGGCACAGAGGTTGCAATTCCAAAAACGGCCGGCAAAACTACCCCATATGAAGAGGTTACAACAGTAGGCATTAACCATACGAAAAATAGTACAAACATCGTAGGGCAAAATGCAATGGAAAAACTAGCCCCCATCAGAAAGGAGCCCAATTTTCCCTCTTTTAAAACAGCAGGAATATAAGTAGGGATTCGATTTAAAAATTTTAATTTTAAAACTCCAATTAGGACGAGCCCTGTTATTAGCATGATTGGACCAATAGCTTGACGAAAAATTGGAAAATACTTTGTCATCTCCGTTTCAAAGGACTGACCGAATAGCCAGGCGAATAAACCTATTAAACTAAAAACAACGACTTTCCCTAATATAAAGAAGACAATTTCCTGCCAATTGTTTTTCATTCGCAAAGATCGATTCCCATAGAAAGTGATAGCACTCATATTCCCCGTTAATTGACAAGGTGCTAAAGCTCCTACTAATCCGAGAAGAATTGCTATTATGAAGGGGGAATGTTCATAGGCGTTTAAAAATACTGTAATAGGTTCACTGATAGTTTGACTAATTTTCGATATTAAACTATACATACATACACCTTCTCTTTTATAACTTACCCGCATTAGCAAGTTTATCCCAATTTACCCCTTCATCTTTCGTTACTATTAAACTCAAAAAAAGTATTTTTTCTGCTTTCATTTTTCTTACTCCTCTAAACTAGTTATGAACGCCGATATTCCCCTAGTATAGAAGGTAAATATGAATAAATGATGCAGATTAACGTAAAAGTTCAATATTATTTGCTAATTGTTTGTAGATTGAATGACAAACCGCTAAAAACGCCTCTATATCCGCTGTTACATATTTCGTTTTCGAAACAATATGGGAACATTCCATTAACGAATAACTATGAAGCAATTGCTAATGAGAATCTGCCTTAGTACACTCTTTGATATCGAAATGTATTTACGTCCTAAATCCTTTCCTAAACAAATCATTAGCAAGAATGGTCCTAAATAAAAAAGCAGTTAAAGATCACCCTCTTTCATGATCTTCAACTACTTATTATTTTCAATTAATGAACAGCTTGCTTCACTCTAGCTAATATTTCATCAGATGTTGTTAATTGTAATGCTTCTGTTGCTAATACTCGCATATCCGCTACGGATAAATGTTTAATTAAGGTACGTGTTTTTAAAATGGATGTTGCACTCATTGAAAATTCATCTAGACCTAAACCAAGTAATAGTGGTACAGCATATTCATCCCCTGCCATTTCACCACACATACCAGCCCATTTATTTTCTTTGTGAGCAGCATCAATGACCATTTTAATCAAACGTAAAATAGCAGGATTGTACGGTTGATATAAATAAGATACTTTTTCATTCATACGATCCGCTGCCATCGTATATTGGATTAAATCATTTGTACCAATCGAGAAGAAGTCTACTTCTTTCGCAAAAATATCTGCCATCACTGCTGTTGATGGAATTTCAACCATAATGCCAATTTCAATCTCACTTACCGTTACGCCTTGTGCAAGTAGGTTTTCCTTTTCTTCTAAAAGAATCGCTTTCGCGTCACGGAATTCTTGCAATGTCGCAATCATAGGGAACATAATTTTTAAGTTACCGTAATTGGATGCCCGTAGTAATGCACGCAATTGTGTACGGAAAATGTCTTGATACTCTAAACATAGACGAATCGCGCGATGACCGAGAAACGGATTCATTTCTTCTTGAAGCGGTAAATATGGTAAATTTTTATCTCCACCAATATCGAGTGTTCGGATGACAACCGCTTTACCTTCCATTCCTTCTAATACCGTTTTATAGGCCATAAATTGTTCTTCCTCAGAAGGTAAATTGTCTCGTCCCATATATAAAAACTCTGTACGATATAAACCGATTCCTTCACCACCGTGACGTAGAACGCCTTCTAAATCATTTGGTGACCCAATGTTCGCAGCTAGTTCAACTTGAACACCGTCTTTGGAAATCGTTTTTTCGTTTAATAATGTCGCCCACTCTGCTTGTTGAGCAGTAAAGTCTTCTGCTTTTTTTCTATAGGAGGCAACTACATCTTCTGTTGGGTTCACAAGTACATCGCCTGTTAAACCATCCACGATTAATAAATCTCCATCTTGAATGGACTCAACTGCTGTACCTGTACCTGTCCCTACAACGGCAGGAATTTCTAGTGAACGTGCCATAATGGCAGAGTGTGAAGTACGACCACCAATATCCGTTGTAAAGCCAAGTACAAAATTACGGTCCAATTGTGCAGTCTCAGAAGGTGTTAAATCAGTTGCTACAACAATCACCTGTTCATTAATATTGCTTGGATTTGGAATATGTACACCGAGTAGATGCGCTAAAACGCGGTTTGACACGTCTTTAATATCTGCAGCACGCTCACTCATATATTCGTTATCCATACCTTCAAATAATGATACAAACATCGTCGAAACTTCATTCAATGCATATTCAGCATTGACAGCTTCTTCGGCAATTTTTTGTTTGATCGGTCCAATTAATTCTGGATCTTTTACGACAAGTAGATGTGCACCGAAAATGGCAGCTTCCTCCGCCCCTAACTTTTCTTGCGTTAGCTGTTGAATAGCGGCTAACTCTTCTGCTGATTTTTCAAGCGCGGCCACTAAGCGTTGCTGCTCTGCATCAATATCCTGAATAGTTGTTTTCGCAAACGATAAATCCGGTTGTACTAAACAATATGCTTTTGCAATGGCAATGCCGTCAGATGCGGCAATACCTTTGAGTCGGATCATTGTGCTAGCCCCGTTTCTGAAATTAATTTTGTTAATGCAGTAAACGCTTGTTCTTCATCCTCCCCCTCTACGTGTAATGTAAACATTGAACCTTGTTTTAGAGCTAATCCCATAACGCCTAAAATCGATTTTAAATTAGCTGTTCTTTGTTCTGTCTGTAACTCGATAGAAGAAGCAAAAGGTGTTGCAGCTGCTACTAATTGACTTGCTGGACGTGCGTGAATTCCTAGTGGGTCTACTACTGTAAATTGTTTTGTTTTCATTGTTCATTCTCCTCTATTTTTAAATCTGTTAATATAATGACATTAGGATGTTTTGTTAATACACTTGCCGGGACATCTTCTGTATATTCAGATGCAAGAACGCGTTCTAATACATCACGTTTTGCTTCTCCTACAGCGATTAACAAAATGCACTTAGCGCGCATGATTGATTGAATTCCCATCGTAAATGCATGGGTTGGAACGTCATCAATTGAATCAAAGAAACGTGCATTCGCTTGACGTGTTGATTCTTCAAGCGCTACAAGATGTGTCAGTGAATCAAATGATGTGCCTGGTTCATTAAAGCCGATATGACCGTTTTGTCCGATCCCAAGCAATTGAAAATCTAATGGATGCTGCTGTAATAATGATTCATAGCTTGCCATTTCCTCAGTAGGATTATTAGCTAAACCATTCGGTAGGTAAGATTCTTTAAATGGTTTGTTGTGAAATAAATGTTTGTACATATAATATGCGTAACTTTGTTTATGTTTAGCACTAAGTCCAACGTATTCATCCAGGTTGAAGCTGATACAATTCGTAAAATCGATATCAGTTTCACAAATTTTACTATACAACGGTTCCATTGTACCACCTGTAGCTAGACCAAACGTTGTAGCACCTTCGTTTTTAGTATTCACGATAATGTCTACTGCGCGAGCGTATAAATCTTCTTTTGAAGCAAAGCGTTCCAGTCTCAATTTCCTATTCCCCCTTATTTACTTATTAAACAGGCATACGAAATCTTACGCTTCGTAGATTACTTTTCCAGCCTTAATTGTTTGTTGCAACATTAACTGTTCATCCAGAATCACAACATCTGCATCAAATCCTTGTTCGATTTGTCCTTTGTTCGTCAGTTTTAGTTGTTTTGCTGCATTGTAGCTCGACATTTTAACAAGTTCTTCTAACGTGCAGTTCGTGATGAGTTGCATATTCCGTACAGCTTGGTCCATTTTTAATACACTCCCAGCAAGGGCTCCATTTGATAAATGCGCTCCATTTTCGGATACATGAACCATTTGACCACCTAAGTCATATTCTCCATATGGCATTCCTTTTGCTCGCATTGCATCGGTTATTAAAATAATACCATCTGCTCCTTTTAAACGATATGCCATATTCACGGCATCCTTGTGCATATGGATAAAATCAACAATGATTTCTGCCTTCATTTCCTCTAATAATAATACGCCACCGACAACACCTGGATCTCGATGATGGAATGGGCGCATTTGGTTGTATAAATGTGTGCCTTGTGTTGCACCATGACGAACCGCTTCTTTCATTTGTTCAAATGTTGCATCAGAATGACCAATTGAAACGACCACACCGCTATCTGCAATTGCTTGAACGACCTCAAATCCATTTGGTTCTTCTGGCGCCATTGTAATTTGTTTAATTTTATAGGCACTTACGTTTTGCCACTTTGTAAAAACAGCGAAATCAGGTGGTACAACATATTCAAGCGGCTGTGCACCTACACGCTTTTTTGATATAAAAGGACCTTCTACATGAATACCTAGAAGTTCTGCCTCGTCTGGATTTGAAGTAAACTCCGAAATATTTTCAAGAGCACGTTCAATATTTTGATAGCTTTGTGTCATCGTCGTTGCTAAAAAGCCTATTGTTCCTTCTTTTGCAAGTGATTTCGCCATCGTATGAAGACCTTCATTCGATGCATCCATCGTGTCCATTTGAGCAGAGCCATGAATATGCATATCGATATAACCAGGGAATAAAAATTTCCCTGTACCATCTATAATTTGCTCTTGATCTGCGTTAATTTGCTGCGCAATTTGTGCAATTTCCCCATCCTTCATGAAAACGTCGACACATTCCAGTCGTCCTGTTGCATTGACAACTGTGATGTTACGGATTAATAAATTCATTAAAAACATCTCCTAGGATTGATAGAAGATACTGGCCTAAGTGTTTGAAGCGATCCTATCAATGCTAATATTTTGATATAGTACTACGACCCGCATAGATTTCTGTGGGACTATGCTTTCCCACAGAAAATTAAGCGGATTTACGATTAGTGCATGTTCATTTTGTTAGATGGACCTTTTTAGACAGCATCCTTTGTTTGTTACTTCTTCATCGAAATAATGTTACGTGAACCTGATCGTTGGAAACCAGTTTTTTCAAGTGTAATTTCTTGCCCCATTAAACTTGTGAAAACAACTGGTGTAACGATAGACGGTACTTTGTCTTTAACACTCTCAAAATCAACTTTTAATAATGTATCGCCACGTTTAATTACTTGACCTTCTGTAACCATTGCTTCAAAACCTTCACCATTTAGAGTGACCGTATCTAAACCGACATGAATTAATATTTCAACACCTGTATTAGATTTTAAACCGATCGCATGCTTCGTTGGGAAAACCATTACTACTTGACCATCAAATGGCGCATGAACTGTACCATCCTTTGGATGAATACCAAAACCTGGCCCCATTATACCTGACGAGAAAGCTTCATCTGGCACGTCAGATAACGGTATTAAATCTCCTGTAATCGGCATTTCAAAATCATTGGAAGGATTTGTTCCTTCTGCTGTTGTTACTTCTTCAACAGACGCTTCTTTTTGTACATCTACATTTGAAGGCGCTGGATTCCCTTTTTTCAGGCGATCTTTCATAGCTTCTGCCAAAAACTCTACAGATGTACCGATAATTACTTGCACATTTGTCTTACTTATACGCATAACACCACGTGCGCCCGTTTGTTTTAATGTTTTTTCATCCATCTGATCCGCATCACCAACAGTCATACGAAGACGTGTTGTGCAGTAATCAACTTGCTTAATATTCTCTTGTCCACCTAATGCTTCGATTGTATGGAAAGCACGTACATCTAAATCATCAGAAACAGCTGAAGTAACATCTGCCCCTTCTTCATCTTCGTCTTCACGACCAGGTGTTTTTAAATCTAACTTCTTGATTAAGAAATAGAAAACGACAAAGTAAATTGCCCCGAAACCTAATCCTAAAGGAAGTAATAGCCATGGACTATCTGCTAATCCAAAGTTTAAAAGATAGTCAATTAAACCTGCGGAAAAAGCAAAACCGTCACGGAATCCAATAATATAGGCAACGGCAAGCGAAATACCTGTTAAAACTGCATGGATCCCATAAAGTACTGGTGATAAAAACATAAATGTAAATTCAATAGGCTCAGTTACACCTGTTAAAAATGCTGTCAACGCGATAGATACGAACATACCACCAACTACTGCACGATTTTTCTTTTTCGCTGCAAAGTACATCGCAAGACACGCTGCTGGTAATCCAAACATCATAATTGGGAAGAAACCTGCTTGGAAATGTCCTGCTGATGGGTCTCCTGCTAAAAATCGATGAATATCTCCTTTGACAAGTTCGCCTGCAGCATTAGTAAATTCACCAAAGTCAAACCATATGATCGTATTAATAACATGATGTAAACCGACTGGAATTAATAGACGATTTAAGAAGCCATATAACCCAACACCAAGTGATCCAGCACCGATTAACCAGTTCCCTACTGAATCAATACCACCTTGAATTGGTCCCCATATAACAGCTAAAATACCTGCTAAAACCGCCATCGTGATGGACGTTATAATTGGCACAAAACGCCGTCCTCCGAAGAATGACAGCCATTCTGGGAATTTTACATTATAGAATTTGTTATAAAGTAAGCCTGCTGTAATACCTGCAATAATGCCACCGAATACTCCCATATTCAGATCTTCATTTACAGATCCTAATACTGCGACTAACACTAGATGTGCAATGGCACCCGCTAATGCTGCACCACCACTATTATCATGTGCTAGACCCATCGCGATACCAATCGCAAATATTATAGGTAAATTACCTAAAATCGCATCACCAGATGCTGCCATAATACTTGCAATATGCTTAATAACATCATTTGACACTGCACCAAGCATGTCATCAGAGCCTAAGCGTAACAATATTGCGGCTGCTGGTAATGTAGCGATTGGAAACATTAACGACTTACCGATTTTTTGTAAGAAAGCTAACATTAAATATCCCCCTTTGGTATAGTTGTCTAGACCACTTAATAGAAAAAAGCGTTTTCATTAAGTTGCTATCATTATATTATCACTCATACAAAAAATAAACATTATTTTTGAAATGAAGGCAGGGATTCCAAAATTTTAAATCCTATTACACATAAGCTTGATTTATTTATAGGAAAAAAACATAGCCCAATTGGAAGTCTGGCTTAAACCAATTGGACTACATTTCATGAATTCTATTATTTACGCTGTGACGTCACGTTTCATAAAGGACATATAGCTGATCGCAAGGAAAAGAACAGCATAAATCGCAAGGATCGTGAGTGAGAATGGCATTGTAATGCCATCTAGTATTGAACTACCACGTTCATATTGTGTTAAATCTGAATGAGTTAACCAAATATATTTAACGATTTTAAATCTGCTTAAGAACATGACAATCATTCCGCCTGTAAAGGATAAGAACATCGTTAAACCAATTGCTAAAGAGCTTGAACGGAAAACAGAGCCCACTAGGAAAGCAAACAATATTGACATGACAAAGTCTCCGCCAGAAAGTAAATAGTGGTATGCTAAATCATTCCACACTGCTTTTTCAACAATCTGACCATTGACCATTTCTAACTCAACACCAGTTCCGCCACCAAATAGTATAAGTCCAACTAGAGCACTTACTATGAAAGTGACAACATATAAAAAGAGTCCAAATATGAAAGTTGTAAGTAATTTTGAAGTTAATATTTTTGCCCGTGAAACTGGACGCGTTAATAGCATTTTAATCGTACCAGTAGCAAATTCACTTGATACGATACTTGCTGCAATAATAACTGTAAATAATGTTACTAAATTCAGCATATTACCAGCAAATGACATAAAGCTTGCTACGCTTCCATCTTCTTGAGACGGCAGTTCATTTGCTAATCGATACTCAGAAATAGCCATTTCCTCTTCAAAGTGCTTTTTATCCTCTGCCGATATATTTTCATCTTCCATCATTTCTTTATTAAGATTAATGACTTGCTGTTCACTTTCCTGCCACGTTTCACTGTTATTGCTATTGTACTTTATTTCCTGGTATTTCATCATAATACCAGGACCAATAATAAAAAGGATTAGTAGCGCAACCATTGCCCAAGTTCCTTTTTTATGCCATAATTTCATCCACTCATTTTGAATTAGATTCAGCAATTTGGCCACCTCCTGTCATTTCTAAGAATTGATCCTCCAACGTTTTTTGATGCGGTTGTACGGCAAATAATTGAATTTCTTCGTTAACAAATTGAGGAATGAGTTTCGGTATATCCTCTTTCTTTATTTCCACTACATAACCGTTATTTTCCGCCACAAAGTTGTAATCGAGCTTTTGTAGAAGTGCTGCAGCCTGATCATTTGGTGTAGCTTCAATATAATAAAACGAAGATGTTTCAACGTTGATATCACGAATATCGATGAGTTTGCCATTTTGTATGACAGCTACTCGATCACACATTAATTCAATTTCGGATAATAAATGACTGGAAACAAATACAGATACGCCATCCTCAGCTGCAATTTTACGCAAGTACATACGAAACTCTCGGATACCTGCTGGGTCTAGACCATTAGTAGGTTCATCTAAAATTAAAAATTTTGGTCGATGAAGTAGTGCCTGAGCAAGTCCTAAACGCTGACGCATCCCTAGCGAATACGTCGAAACCTTTTCATGAATACGATTTTCAAGGCCGACCTGTCTCACTACCTCTTGAATACGCTCTTTTGTAACGTTTTTATGCATACGCGCAAAGTGCAATAGGTTTTTATAGCCCGTCATAAATTTATACATTTCCGGATTTTCTACAATTACACCGACTTTACTAATCGCTTCCTCATAATTGTCCTGTAAGGAAAGACCATCAATAATGACTTTCCCTTCTGATGGATTCATAAGACCTGTCATCATACGAATTGTCGTTGTTTTCCCTGCGCCATTCGGTCCTAAAAATCCAGTGATTTGCCCTGGATATAAATCGATATTCAATTGCTGAATCAATTGCTTGCCACCAATAGTTTTTGATAAATTTTGCAATTGAACAATTGGTTGTGTTGTCATAAATTTCACCCTTTCTTATAAAACGCCTTCATCCATTGCACAGCATCCTTATTCGAAACATCTCGAATCATCTCTACTTCCTCTTGTGCAATGATCGATCCATTTTGCAATAAAATGATTTGATCTAAAATAGGCTCTACCTCATATAACTCATGCGTTGATAATAATATTGTTTGGTGTTCAATGTCAGTAAATTGAATTAACCCTTTAATCAGCTGTTCACGAACGATTGGATCCAGACCAGAGAAAGGCTCATCCATTAAATAAAAAGGTACCTCTCGCCCAAGAGTTGCGGCCATTTTCATCCGGCCACGGTTCCCCTTGGATAATTGCCGTAGCTTCACATTTTTATCAACCTGTAAAAACTCTGCAACGATACAAGCTTTATCATACGAAAAATCTTCGAATTGAGAGGCATAGTGCTGAAAAAGCTGCTCACCTGTGTAAAAATCAAAAAACAAATCAATATCTGGTAAATAGGCAATTTCATCAGCACTTCTGCGTGTAACAGACGTTCCATTTAGCAATACCTCACCACTTGTCGGACGTAATAGGCCGGCCAATACTTTTAATAATGTCGACTTGCCACTACCATTTTCCCCAACAAGTCCAATGATTTGTCCAACAGGGATGGAAAAAGACACATCTTGTAAAATAGGCTTTTTCATATAACGAAAAGAAACATTTGATAGCTGTAGCATTTATTTCACCTCACGATTTATTTTGTAAAACAACGAGCATCTCATCCTTTGAAAACCCAAGCGCTTCAATAGAAGTTAAAAAATGATCTGCCAGTTGATTTTTCATATCTTCCCGTAATAGAGCAATTCGCCCATCATCGGTTGTAATAAATGTACCTTGCCCTCGTTTGGTTTCCGTTATATTCATTGCTTCTAACTCCTTATACACTCGTTGCACAGTATTCACATTGACACCAGTTTCCACTGCATATTCTCGAACCGAAGGAAGTCGATCTCCAAGCACTAGCTTCCCTTTCAAAATGTCCCCACATATCCGATCTACGAGCTGGCTATAGATGGGCTTATCACGCGAAAAGTCGATTGTCATCGTAAAACCACCTTTTCAAGCCACTTAGTCGCTATGATAAATAAGACCGCTACAAAAATAATCGTTGCTACTTCTTCGACGACATACATTGTGCCCATGGTAAACGGAAATGATTGTACCTGTGGGAAAAATTGATTCAGAAAAGTCAAACGAATTCCTATATGATGGAAAATATTATCATATAAATTACTCGCTGTAAATTTAAACCATAAATTCACACTCATGAAAAAGGCAACCATCGTGATCACAATGGAAAAACCACCAATAAAGTGTTTCATTTGGAGATTAAATGCTAAAAATAATAGCATGATCACAAACATCATCAATTGCAACATAACAATCACTGCTACATAAAATAAAAGCAATAAAAACATTTGCGCGAAGTTACCTATAAATTCCTCTTTGATTTTATAAATAGCTATACTCATAAAGATTAAATTAAAGATAGCGTATCCTATTAAGGAAAATACGATTTTCACACCTACAAGCTGTGCGATAGAACTAGTTGAATGCAGCCATATCTCTTTGGTCTTTAAGTCATGACGGATACTAGCTAGGAATTGTAATATCGAAAAAAATCCACCTAATATAAGTACTAGTATTGAGAAAGCAAATGACAGCTGATTTTCCATCGTAAATCCATCACTTAACCGCCTAATTAAATATGGAACTAATATTGACAGTGTGATCCCAATAAAAATTCCAACAAATAGCCATGCTCTATAGAGCACCCATTCCTTTTTTAAAAGCCCTGCGAATTTTTTCAACATAAACACCTCGCGTCATAGTGTACTAGTTAGATATTACACTATGACTTTTTAGTTTGCAAGTATTAATTCAAAAAAAGGAAGAACCTTTTAATAAAGGGCTCTTCCTTCATGAAATTCAGTTGAAAATGTATGCCCCTTCAGCACAGCGAGGGGGAATGACATCCAACTTTTAGTTTTATCGGAACACTTTCAGAAATTATCGCCCAACTTTTAATTTTTATCACCCAACTTCTGAGTTTTATCCACATCCTGCTTCCAAAGGCAAAAAAAGATTCACACACAAAACTATGCGTGAATCCTTTTACTTTAGGCCTAGTGAACCAATTCCCCTGCTTTTCTCTATGACCAATCATTTATTGCCAACTTGATACGTAACTACTCTAGAAATCTTTCATTTTCCATTGTGAGATTCAGTATTAGTTGTTACAGCAACTCATATTCCTATTTCCCACATTTTTTCTGTTACTTTCTCAACTCTGCCATCAATATCTGTACCGTCAAACTTTGGAAGCTTTAGCTCACTGACAATTTTTCCGTCGAGCATAAACATTATGCGTTCCGTACGGGCCGCAACCTTTGCATCGTGAGTGACAAGCATAATTGCAGTACCGCCCGCGTTAATTTCAGAAAAAATGTCCATGATTTCCTGGGCCGATTTTGAATTTAGTGCGCCTGTAGGCTCATCGCCGAAGATGATTTTCGGGCTGTTCAAAAGCGCTCGACATATTCCCGCTCGCTGAAGCTGACCTCCGGAAACTTGTGTAATATCCCGCATCTCAAGCTCCGCAATGCCTACCCTCTTCATAAGCCCTCTTGCTTTCTCTGAAATCTTTGCAACGTTTTTTCTATTATCACGAATTGATGGAAGAATAATATTATCGAGAATATTTAGATTTTTAAGCATAGTTGGCTGCTGAAAAACAAAGCCCATTTTAGTTCTACGTAAATCTGAAAGTTCAGCCTCACCGACGGACGATATATCATTTCCATCAAACGTAACCCTTCCGCCATCAATACTGTCCATGCCGCTCAATGCAAACATTAGCGTTGATTTTCCCGAGCCCGAGGGTCCCATGATCGCAACAAATTCCCCCTCGTTTATGTCAACGGACACTCCGTCGAGAACATTGTGTTTTTCATCGCCCTCACCGAAAGATTTTACAATATGTTCACCGATTATAAGATTCTTCATAAGCTACTCCTTTATATTTTCGGATATTTTTATTTTCCCAGCGCTCGATGTGCCAATGATTGTTGTAATAAGTACCGAGCAAATCATCAATAACGGACAAAGCACGTACGCCGAAAGTGGATTGATTGAAAAACTAAACGATGACGCCCCGAACGAGGAAATAACTGCACCTGCAAGTACCTCTCCAAGAGTGTTTGCCAGAATGGTGCCAACAATTATTCCGATTATTGATACAAATACTGCTCGCGAACCATACTGCACCGTAATATCCAACTTTGTAAAACCTAGTGCTTTCATTATCGCAATCGAATATCTATCCTTTGCGACAAGCATTTTCATAAACAACAGTGTAACTAGAATCGTTATTACAAGTGCTATTGCAATTGCGGCGAAGGATGCTTTTTCGACTGATTTTATAGTCGAGCCGAAAGTTTGTTTGACAAACTCATCAATATTGGAAATCTTAGCAAAAGTAAATCGGTCCGCATAGTTAGAGATTTTTTCATCGACAAGAGTTTTATCTGAAAGCTTTGCACAAATAACGCTCCACATTATATTTTCCGAATGATCGGTAAATACAGCCTTTGCCGTTTTACCACCGTTCGTAATGTCAGAATAAATGCCACTTACCGTGAGCTTATTCTCCTTCCCCTTTATGATGACCGTAATTGTATCGCCGACTTTTTTGTTCAATTCATTTGCGTTTAAAGCCGAAAGCGCAATTTCGTTTTCTACAGCGGGTACTCTGCCCTCGGTATATTCGATAGGGAATATCGAATGGTCGCCAAGTTCGATTTTTATATTTTCTTCCGAACCGTCTTCCATTTTTGTTTTGAATGTCTTTGTTGTAAGGACGGTATACTTTGAAATGGAACTGTCGCTGTTCATATATTCTAAAACTTCTTCAGCTTTTTTAGAGATTTGATCAGTTTGTTGAATATCAAGGCGAATATCGTAGTTTCCAATTCCCATATATTTAATGAAGCTTGTTGAGGAAATCGTGTTGTATAGGTTTTGTGGAACAATAATGATAAATGCTGAAATGACAAGTACTGCAAGCATTGTGGCATAAAGTCTTTTTCTTGCGAGAACGTCTTTGATCCCAAGGAAAAGATTCGTATTTAACAGCTTATTTTTGTTCAGGCAAACATGTTTTGCGCCTGTGCTTTTTTCCTTCGAAATGCCAAAGCGTATCGCTTCTGCCGCAGATATTTTCCGAAAGCGTCTCAGCACTCCGCTTACAAAGGCTATTATTGCAAGGTATACAAGTAGAATGCCGATGATCCCTAAAGACGTGGCAAAAGAAGAGTTTTCACTTTCCCCCATATAAAGCCGGATGTTTTCTAGCAACATGTTTTTGAACATCAACGAAAGTACATAACCGAGAATACTACCCACTGCCGCAATTGCTGCGTACTTCGCAAGATAAATTTTCTTAATGTCGGAAAGGCGTAGTCCTATTGCCTTCATTACACCAATTTCACGGTAATCGTCTTCGATTTTCGCAAGGAGTGTAAAGCGTATGCACATAAATGAGATAGCAACGACAAGAACGCTTATAAGAAGAATAACTGCTATCATAATCCCATCAGAAAATGCGTTTATTGTTTTGAAAAGTGGAAATGTAATCGTTGGTCCGTTCGCTTCAAGTCCCGCGGAAGCATAAGTAGTTTCGAATTCACCGAGTGCCGATAAATCCTTTAATCTAAACTCAATCAAATACTCCACACTTCCATGGCTTTTAATTGCAGCGTAATCATTCGCACTTACGAGAAATCTTTTTGAAGAAGACAGCATAGAATTCATCTGTGAATCCCGGAGGAATCCTGCTACAGTAAATTCCTTTCCATCTAATATAGCTTTATCACCGACCTTCGTAGTGGCGTCCTTCATATAGTTTATTGGTACATACAGCTCACCATCGGATACGTTAATAATGTTTCCATCAAGATCAAGAAGATAATCAAACTTTTCACTCTGTATGCTAAAACCATTATCTTGAACATTATTTGCAAGTGAACGATCACCTAAAATAATTTGACTGTTATCCAAGTTGAGAAACTCAAGTACTTGATATTCATCGACTTTGCTGTTTTGCTCCGCGAAGTTTGTAAGTCGGACAGTATCGATATCCCCAGAATGCATTTGCATAAAATGCGGCGTCTTCGCCTGATTCATAAGTGAATCGATAGCACCTGAAAGATTTACCATAAGTATTGCCGATAAGGAAACGAGCATAGCCGCAACAGCGACAAATAACGTTGTTGTCAGCGTTATCAATTTGCTTTTTAAAATGTCATTTCGAATTAATCTGTAATACATAAGTCACCTCTGTTTTCAAGCTTTTTCACCGATTTCAAGTTGAACAAAATGAATGAAGTAATACTTAATAAAATTCCAGCGATGATGATGAGGAAGCCCGTTCCCCTACCTTGACCTGTACCGGTAATTTTCCCTACACTGTCAGCAAGCAATCCACCGTCAACTAGTAAAGGAGTAAACACATAATCTGCAAGTATACCCGAAAGCGCATAGGCCACTACAAATCCAAGCTGTGAAATTACCCCTATAAGTGACCATGCTCTACCCTGAACAGCATTATCAATATTGGTACGAACAAGAAAATCCAATGTTGAGTTTGCAAATGGCATCATGGCAAAAAAGAAAAAGCCTGAAATACAGATCAGTATTATATTTTCCCGAAGCCCGAATATCGCCATAAATATCCCTTCAAAAAAAAGTGAAAATGCAAGAATTTTGACATATCCTTTTTTTATCGGAAGAAGTCCTATGATTACACTGGATACGAGCATCCCAGTAGCGACAATAGTTTCCACCATTCCGATTACAGAACTGTTCGTAAAAGTAAGCAACATCGGAATAGACAGTGTTTCAATAATGCCAAGATAAAATGTCAGCACCGATGTCATGATAACAAGAACGAGTACACCTCGATTTTGAGAAACTGCACGCCAACCATCTTTGAACTCATTGAAAAATGATTGTGTCTGTTCATATTTCTTTGAAGCAAGACCTCTTCGTACTGCAAGCGCTGAGATAACCGTTACAAAAAAAGTACAGATGTCGATAACAAGTAAAAGTTTTATATCCGAAACGGTGAGCAAAAACCCGGCAATGATGGGTGAAATCAAATATTTTGCAGAACCCGCCACCTGGACTAACCCGCTTGCCTTCGTGTACTGTTCCTCGGTCAGTAAATCCGTAACCGTAGCCTTGTATGCGGGATCAAGTAACGATGAAAACACCGAGCTTATTGTAACTCCCACACAAATCTGCCATAGCAATGCTTCTCCGCTAAGCATACATATAAGAATATACACAAGTCCTATCGCTGAAAGACTGTCCCCTAACACCATTAAGAGTCTTCGGTCATAACGGTCCGCAAGCACTCCTGCCACAGGGCTTAATAGTAGCGAAGGCATGAACGCAAGTAAGGTGACAAGTGCCATTGCCGATACCTTTCCTGTCTGCTGGAAAACATAAATCCCAAGCCCAAACGCTGTAAGCCCGCTTCCTATTGCTGAAATTAGCTGCCCTGACCAAAGCAGAAGAAATTTTTTAAAAAGACGCTTGGAATCAACCATCGTTGTTTCCATTTTCTTCACCCCCATTGCCAAACATCTTCATCATGTACATAAGGCTTCCACTTTCGACACCGAGCAGTCTTTCTACGTTGAAGACAAAAGCTGGTATACGTGAAGCACGCTCTTCATCGGTCATTTCAACCATATCATCATCAAAAACGGTATTCGTATAAGCCACGATCATTTCCATACATTCATATGGATACGGTGTACTGAATAATCCTTGCTCAATACCCTCACGGATTATTTCCGTCAGTATTGGAGGAAGACCGTTCATAATAACCTTTTGTATTTTCTGATGCATAAGCGCGTTCTGCGGCTTATGTATATGGTCAATAATTTCCTTACCGTTTCCGCTACTTATGTTTAATGCCATTACAACACGGATAATACGCTCGTTAACGGGGATGCTCTTATTTGCTGCAATTTCTTTTGCAGCACCTAGAATTTGTGCATTATACCGCTCAATTAACGCGTCCATAATATCCTCCTTCGACTTGAAGTGATAATACAGCGTTCCCCGTGCAATACCAACCTTTTCAAGAATATCGTTAGTACTTGTGCCATCAAAGCCCTTCTGACCGAAAAGCTCATCAGCTACATCAAGTATTTCGTTTCTACGCTCCATTGCTTCTTTTCTCATTTTTATGCCTCCCTCAATAGACCGACTGTCTGTCTATAAAAAATTATAACCTTTTACAATAAATTGTCAATAGGACATTCCGTTTTTGTAAAAATTATCAATCCATTTATCTAATCTATATAGAGCTAAACGATAAACATTTATAAGAAATGACAAAGCCTCCTCGATATGTAGAAACCTTCCACACAAAAATATCCTTTTAATCAAAATAAGTGATAGAATTAAATGTAAGAAATTTACGTGTTAAGAGAGGAAAACAGAAGTGTCTGAAGTAAAAAAAATGGATTATACAATTGGAAAAAAAATTCGTGAGAGCTTACAGGCTGATTGCCAAAGCTGTTTTGGTCTATGCTGCACGGCTTTAAATATTGCTGCTTCTTGTGACTTTGCCATTCATAAAGCGGCCGGAACACCTTGCCCTAATCTACAATCAGATTTTAGCTGCCAAATTCATCATAAACTTAGAGATCAAGGGTTTAAAGGATGTACAGTTTTTGATTGTTTAGGAGCTGGACAAAAGGTTTCACAAACAACTTTTCATGGACAAGACTGGCGACAATTCCCTGAAGTTTCCGAGATAATGTTTCGTGTCTTTCCGATTATGGAACAACTTTATGAAATGATTGCTTACGTAGCGGAGGCTTTATCGTATAAGGTTGATTCATCCCTATATAACAAACTACATTTACAATTAGAACAGCTACAGCGTGCAACAGAGCTGGAAGCTGATGCATTGCTAGCAATAGATATTCCTACATTCCGGCTGCCAGTGAATGTTTTACTATTAGAAACAAGTGAACAAATCCGCCAAAGTCTTATCGTAAAGATTAGAAAAAACGCTCGAAAGTATGACAATCGAGGGGTTGATTGGATGGGGAAAAATTTAAAAGGTAAAGATTTAAGAGCTACCGATCTTCGAGGATCTTATTTAATTGCTGCCAATCTAGAAAATGCAGATTTAAGAGAAATTGATTTTATTGGCGCAGATTTACGTGATGCCAATTTACGCGGCGCAGACCTTTCAACAAGTATGTTTTTAACCCAAATGCAAATTAATTCGGCACAAGGCAATCATGAAACAAAATTACCTTCCCACCTGAAACGTCCGTCTCATTGGGTTGTATAACTTGAAAAAAGGCAGATGAAAGTAATTTTTATTAAAAGTCAAGTTATTAGCTGAAACTATTTTAAATAGGTGAATTCTTATTTAATGTACACATTATATGTATAGAAATTAAAAGGATAGAAGAGCTTAATTAAATTCGCTCTATATATCCTCTTTTTTTTTACCACAGATGACCCTATTTACTACAACAATTAAATCAATCTAATGTTGCAGTAATTTAAATGGAGCTTATATCAATTATTTTGTACATTAAAGCCTATTTCTTAAACTTCTAAGTAATAAAAGATAAAGGTTGCTATTCAACTAACGAGGCAGCTTCAACAGTTTGATTAAATTGATATTCAGAAACACGAACCTGTATATCTAAATCTCCCTTAGTAAGACTATTTGGTATAGCAGTACTACTAACGTGTTGTATATATGCGCCCGGAATAAGTCTTTGGATAAAGTCTCCTTGAGAAGTGAAAGTTTTCTCTACATCACGTTCAAACCTTTTTTGATTATAAAAGCTTACTCGTTCTATCTAATCTCCCCCTTTTCCTCATTATATAAATGCATGGATAGCAAGCTCTTATTTTAGAAAGTTCCTTTGATTTTTGATAACGTTATTAAAATTCATTTGCAATAAGTATATAGTTTTGCTCAAAACATTATAGAAAAAGGAACGTGTTTGGGGTCTTTAAATAC
Source organism: Lysinibacillus sp. NPDC093692 (assembly GCF_050280125.1). Classification (NCBI taxonomy): domain Bacteria; kingdom Bacillati; phylum Bacillota; class Bacilli; order Caryophanales; family Bacillaceae; genus Lysinibacillus; species Lysinibacillus sp. NPDC093692. The sequence continues at coordinate 6,052 of NZ_JBNNUW010000011.1, read as the reverse complement.
ATACATTTCAACGTGGACTCCTCTTCTTAAACTTTAACGATAGAACAATGAAGTATAATTCCTTACCTTTATTAAATCCATCATTCAGCTACTTTTGGATGCAGCATAAATTGGACTGATTTTATCCATTGCTACTCCTTGTTTTTTATATTTAAAAATAAACAAGCCATTGACTAATAAAACCAATGATCCAAATGCCAAGGCTGCCATAGAGTTCCATTCAGAAATCAAACCAGATAGTATAGTCGCTAACATTGCTGCAATTCCACCTAAAACGTATATGGAACTTCGAACCCTGGCGATCAAATGGTCTGAAGTAATGCCCTGTTGAACAGTTATCTGAACAACAAATGCCATAGAAAGTGCCCCATCAAAGATTATCATTCCGAAACACATGACGATAAATGAATTTGATATCAATAATAAGATTCCAAATGAAGATATGATCATTAAAGTACTGAGAAAGTATAACCAGTTTGCATTTTTAAATTTGTTCATTATAAGTACGCCAACGACATTGCCTATACCAGCACAAGATAACAGTATTCCAATATACTCTTCTGAAAAATGGCGAGTATATTTAGAATGAATGATAACACTAAGCACAATAAAACTGGTTGAAAATCCGAGTACCAAAGCCGAAATCGTCGATACAATTTGAGCTCTATTAGCATAGAGGTACTTTACACCTTCTTGGGAATCCCGAATGAAACTCTTCAGTTTCTGTTTTCCCTTCAGGGGCTTATCATCCGTTTCCTCACTTATATTTCGGTATTTTATAAGTGAAATAAATAACATTGAAATAAGTAATAAACTACCACAAATAGTTAAGGTAATGTTCGGGCCATATTTCGCAAGTATAATTCCACCTAAGGCTGGACCAATTAAGGTTACAATCGCATCAGCTGCTTCTAATGAATTATTAGCACTTAATAAACGTTGCCTCCCAACAATTTTAGGTACCATAGCTGAAAGGGCAATATTTAACATCAATTCCACTAAACCCATGAAAAATAATATTGGCCCAATAACAAAAAGGCTCGTTATATCGATTGTTATTAAATATGCCAATAGAAACAATAATATAGCATATATTAAATTACAGATCGAAGAAATCAAAACAAGGTTCTTTTTCTCAATCCAAGTACCTATTGGAATAGAAAAAAATACGGAACTAATTCTCTGAAATAAAAGCACTAATGAAGTCATTAATGGCGATCCAGACAGACCCAATATGATAATAGGTATGATTAGTTCGCGAAAACGTTCACTTAGGATTTTAGATATATTATGAAACCATAGCTTCCCAAAATCAGCATTAATCATTAAATTATTCAATTTGAACACCTCTTTAAAATTTGATTTACCACCTTCCTCTTATTTAAAATCTGAGTAATCAATCTACTATACTCATAGCATATCCTCCTTACAAAACTTCATATATATATTATTACATAGAATATTCCTTAGAATCGACAATACTATATATTTGGATTTATATTTCCCACTCTTATTCAACAAAATGGCCCGATTGTTGAACATAAGTTAGATAACACTATTCAACTAAACTAAACCGTTAGTACAATAAGAAAAAAAGAGCTATCTAAAACAGCTCTTTGATTTTCAAGGAAAGCCACCCGTCCGTTAGTTAAAGATGAAAATTAATAAACATGCATACTTTACTACCTATGACCATTTTTCTTCATCATCAAACCATTGGAAATTTTTTAAATCAAAGGATTTATAATCATCGTGGAAAACGAAGAGTATGATGGTAAATTCAATAAACCTCCTCCCGCTTTCCCCCAACATTCACTAAACCAATCGGTAAATACTTTATGTTCTTGTGGAAGCAATACATCTTCATTTTGTTCGTAAAAGTCAAAAAAATCATCTAACTGACTTTCATTTATCTGATAATATTCAACTTCAGGAAGTACTTCCACACTACCTGCAAAAATCGTTGTATCATTTCTTTCGTAGAAAACTTCGTTCGCTTCTTTATCCATTGAAAACATCTTCGAATAGATGGCTATTTTGCACATGTGGCTTAGATATTTTTCGACCAAGGCATGTTTTTATTTAAAATTTTGGGTTGCTGATGGATCGGTAAATTCGGCAGCTCCATCATTAGTTTAACTAAATATTGATAGAAATCGATACCATTCGCTTTTGCTGTTTCAGCCAGACTCAAGCAGTGCATTCGCTTTAGCACTAGCTTCACTCACAGAAAAACGCCAGTTCTTTCGGCCAATCACATTAGGACGAATCGGATTTTCAGCTGGATTATTATCAATTCCAATTCGACCATCTAACAGAGAAACTTTTAACCCATGTACACGATTTAATGTGTTTTTAGAAACTTTATCCAAGGTGTTTTTTCCAGAAAGGCGATTTATCTACCCATTCCTGAAACTTTTCGACAATCGGTTTAGATTGCTTTTGCTGTGCTTTACGACGCTTTCCTGGTGAGAGATGCTTATATTGCCGTTCTAAGCGATACAGTTGATCACAGTAATCCAAGCCGATTTTCCCATTTTTGCTATCGGGTTTCAGCCAATAACGTCGTATATGCGCCCAACAATTAGCGAATGAAATAATTTTTATCGCAATTATTGTCGAAATAATGTCGAAGATTGTAAAAAAATAAATACAGTATTATAAATATCACTACTCATGATGATCTTATCTGTGTATAGTTGCATAAGATAAAATGAATAATATTCTACGATAGATGAAGGGGATTACTTTTAAATGGAAAAGAAAATTGCATGGGTTACAGATACAGCAGCATTGTTAGATGAAAAGTTCATACAGGACAATCAAATTCACGTATTACCACTTAATATAGTGTTCGAAGAAGGGGCTTTACGCGAAACTGTTGATATGACACATGATCAGTTTTACGAAAAGCTACGAAATGCTAAAAAAAATCCAAAGACATCACAACCTGCTATTGGTGAAGTTGTAGACTTATATAAATCATTAAAAGAACAAGGGTATACATGTGCAATTGCAATTCATACCTCTCAACATCTTTCGGGCACTTACCAAAGCACTTTCACAGCAGCTGGTCAAGCTGAATTTGAAGTATATCCAGTGGATTCAAAAATCGGGTCATTTCCGATGATGAAAATGATTAAACTCGGTCAGCAGTTAGAGCGTGAAGGTTTTGAACCTGGCTATATTGTTGAAAGAATCAATGAGATGGCAGATAACAGTGAACTTTCATTTATTCCGGCTAACTTATCACAATTACATAAAAGTGGTCGAGTTTCAGGGACTCAAGCATTTTTAAGTAACTTGTTGAATATTAAAGTTGTCATATCATTTGAAGATGGGAAGCCCGTTATGAAAGAAAAAGTACGCGCTACGACTAGAGCTAAAACATATGTACAAAATGTTTTAAATACAGATCTAGAAAAAAGTAATATCCCTGAAGTTGCAATTATTCACTGTAATGATGAAGAAGGCGCAACCGCTTGGAAAAAAGCTTTAGAGAACGAATATCCGCTCATAAACTTCTCCGTATTACCACTAAGTGCTTGTGTAGCGGTTCATGCAGGTGAAGGAACGCTTGGTTTAAGTTGGGTACGTCTACCAGAGCTTGCACCACTTAAGAAAAAGAAAGCTGAATTAGTTACTATATAAACATAATTGTAATCTAAATTATTGTAGGTACATGAAGTTGCGAATTCCTATAAACCAACTATTAAACAGTCAGAGAGCATTTTAGCTTAAGTAAACTGGCAGATGTAACGTTATTTTTTGAATGATAGCAGTGTTTTCATTCAGGTATGTGGGACTGGCTGTTAAATTTTGTTTGAATACGGATATTGTTATTATAGGTAATTTAGTCTTCGACGATTTGAATCATATGCGCATTTGTCGTGCGGTAGATTCCGTCGAGATAGAACGTTTCAATTGGGGAATTATCAGTGGGCGTGCCTTTGCGGGACATGCTTATGGTAATTCTTTTTTCTTTGACTGATTTTTGATACGCATATGATGTGTATACAGAGCTAAGGGGAATAGAAAAAGATAGTGTATAACAATTGAAAATTTTCCACTTGTGGCTTCTCATTATTCGAATCGTTTCCGTATTCCAAGTTACAATGTTGCTTAATTAATTATTTTGCAACCAATTTACTAGTTCATTCGACTTTATTGTGTAACGGAGAGGAGAACCAAAATGAATTTAGCAAAATTAGTAAAAAAAGCAAAAAAGGGTGATGATGAAGCATTTGAACAACTGATTGATTCTGTTCGACAAAAGTTGTACCGAACTGCATATGCATACGTTAGAAACGAACAAGATGCTTTAGATGTCTATCAAGAAACAATTTATACTGCCTATATTTCAATAAAAACATTAAAGAAGCCTGAAAGTTTTTCAAGTTGGATTACAAAAATTCTAGTTTTTAAATCGATTGATTTTATACGAAAAGAGTCCCGCCATTTTACTGCAGATAATGAGGAAATCTTTAATGAATTAATCGCTTCTGAAAATAGTGATTTTATCATGCATTCAATGGATTTGTCTGAAGCCTTTAAATTCTTAAATCCTACTGTAAAAACCATTATTTTGTTGAGGTACTACCACGATCTGTCCATTAAGGAAATTGCTGCGATCATGAATTACCCGGAAGGAACTGTTAAATCACACTTAAATAGAGCGAAAAAAGAGTTAAGACCCATTTTAAAGGAGGGTTATCTGTATGAATAAAGACAATTTCAATCGATCTATCGACAGCATAAATGTACCTGTTGAAAAGCTAAAGGCAAGGGAAAAAACGGCTATCTTTCAAGCCAAGAAAAAAAGAAAAGTAGGAAGAGCAACTAAACAGTCAATCTTGGTTGCATGTGGGCTATGTATATCTTTGCTTGGTTCTGGATTTGTTTCAACAGGCATGGCAGAAGCATTATCAAATATCCCCCTGATTGGTCCAATTTATAAGGACTTTAGAGATATTGCCTCAGATAAAATCGAACACGATCAACTTACGACAGTAATTGATAAACAAGATAGTAAAAATGGCTTAACAATGACTGTAAAAGAAGCAGCTTATGATGGCAGCCGTTTAATCGTAACAGTCGTTTACACAGGAGAAAAAGAACTTTCGATGGAAGAAGAAATTGTCGGCTTTAATTATTTAACAATTAATGGACAACCAATTAAACCAGCGATTGGTTCAACAGGGCAAGATGACATAAACTCGAAAACAATAATTGAACATCATCAATTAACCTTTTCTAATTATAATGAATATGGAGATGAAATTGAAATTGCCGTCCATGGAGAAGATTTATTTGGCTATAAGGGCAAGTTGAATGTATCTTTCCCACTTAATAAAATAAAAGGTGATGTATTTGAGTATTATCCAAAAGTTACAACTAGAACTGTTGATGAAGTTTATACATTAACAGCCGACAAAGTAACATTTTCACCTCTATCAACAAGAATAGACCTAACGATTGATTACCCTACTGAAATGGATGAAAACGATACTTGGCCATGGTTTGATTTCTCTGTAGTCGATGATAATGGTCATGTATATGATAAACTGAAACTACAAGCAGGCATGGCTGTTGGGAACTATGGTCATCATATGATACTGACTTTGCCTCCAATGGATACGATACCAAAATCATTTACACTCAAGCCAAGTCATACAAACAAAGAGGGCTTTAATGAAGAGATAAAGGAGTTGGAATTGGTCGTCCCTTTAAACAAAAGTAAATAATGACCTCGTTTGTTTCGTTTACTCATATCGTGGAAGTATCTAAATTGAACATCGAATTTTATTTAAAGCCACGTAAAAAGCCGAATTCCATAGACATTGAATTCGGCTTTTTTATATTAAATTTTCATAACGTTGAAAATCCGTATTTTCCTGTTGCTCCCCCTATTTGAAGTCATATTCCTTCTTCCACTAACCTGTCGCCGTAAGTTCAATAAAAACATACTAAGATTAGTAGTGCAGACCAAGGCATTGGTTCGTACTACTATTTTTTTATATAGTAGAGGTGAAGAATAGGTCGGGCAGCTCTT